>JAKQYG010000235.1 GCA_023356515.1 Trichodesmium sp. MAG_R04
CTCTATTGTAATTAAATGCTCTTCTAGTGCAACCTCAATTCCCAACTCCTCTAAAACTTCCCTTTTAATACAATCTTCTATTGTTTCACCAGCTTCTTTTTTACCTCCAGGAAATTCCCATAACCCAGCAAACGAACCTCCTGATCTTCGTTTATCAATTAAAATTTTTCCTGTTTCATCCCAGATCACAGCAACGCCAATTAACTTATTAGGTAATACCATACTAATTCTCTATTTCCAATAAAAAACCCTTGGTTGTTAGACCAAGGGAAGGATTAAAATTTAATTAATTAACCCTCATTATTAAACACTTGATTCACCGTGAAAGACTTTTCAAATGTCATTCTTTGTTCAGCATTTCTGAGAAAATAGCCACTTATCATTGCTGAAGCTAATAATTTACCTAAATTTTCTCTGCTAGTTGTTATATTCACATTAAATTGTTCTGAGGGGATATTACCTAAGAGTCCAATAATATTTCGCTCCATTACCTGAAAAACTTCTTGGGAAGTTGGTTTCGATAAGTGGGAAACTATATCTGGACTCATAGATTGAACATATTGCCAAAGTAAATTGACTTCTTCTGAACTTTCTTCAAATAAATCTGACCCATAATTATTTCTATTGGTCACTTTCTACCTCCATTTGAGCAACTTTTTTTAACAACGATGGTTAATGAACTTAACCACAACCAACTATCTTTTTTATAACTATTAATATTTTTTTATTTCTTAATACTGATTTAGCCCCTTGATATCCTCCCAAATATTTTGACATCCTCCCCGGCCTAAAGGCACCGGGTTTGCTACCGAGCCGTAGCTCCTCGGCGGGTTGACATCTCACAGGCTGCTTCTACTTTAGTCTTTTTAGCCAGAGTAATAAACTGTTTTTGTAGTTCGGAATTAGTCGGTTTTTTTCTTTCCTAGTTTGTACTTTTCCTGACAGCAAGCTAGACTATCATTCCAGACAACGCGGACACAACCTTCCAAGTCTTGCTAATCGGTGTTTTTGTCCCAATGTTGGATATATACGGTACTTAAATCTTGCTTTCATGGAATGACTTTTGAACTAAAAAGCATGATAACATAACCCGTGGAAAAAAAATCAACTAAAAAGTCGTCCTAGAAGGGCGAGGCTTTAAACCCAATTCTTCGGTAATTAGGTAGGTGATAACGAATTGCTCCCAAGACTTACCACAGGCAATTTCTGTTTCATAGCAGATTTCTCCTGAAGTTACTTCCAGCATAATCTTAGAACTTCTCCACATTGCATAGACCTAACAGATACCTCCCATTATACCAATTACTAGAAACTTTGCTATATTTAAATTTTATATTTCGGAATATTATTCGTTCGAGCAAATACTTGATGTTTAGTAACTTTGGTTATGGATAAAACCAATTTTACTAGTCTTAAAGTATGGCAAGACTTTTGAGAAATGGTAATAGAAAGAAGCCAAATATTTGGTGATAAATGTTATCACTTTGAACTCAAATAAGTAGGTGAGCATAAATAAAGCTTAACTATAATCTAAGAGTTGTATGCTAATTCCCAGCTCCTCCAAGCAGTTGACTTCAGTTGTCTTTCTATTTATGTTATATAGGGACAAAATTCAACAACAAATGACTTATGGGCCTATATGCAGTAGTTATTTTTGTTCTTATCCCAGTCTAACTATTTTTTTTCAACGTTGTTTTAGCAGTACTTTAGATATTTTTTAAGCCGAAAATGGCTTTAAACCCAAATTTTCAGTAAAAACAAAGTTTTATAAGGTTTTGACCTTATTTTTAACCTATTTTTTCCTAAAGTTCCGTTATTAGAAAATAAACTTTGCTTTTAGGCTTAAGGTAAATACTGGGTAAACCTATGTTATTTATCCTAACTAGCTAAATAATCATTCATATCTTGTTTTCTATTACGAAGTTTACTTAAAGCTTCCCGCTCTATCTGCCGTACTCTTTCACGACTAATATTCAGGTGGGCACCGATTTTTGATAGAGTCATACTTTGGCCATCTTCTAAGCCAAATCTTAAGGCCAAAACTTGCTTTTGTTGAGGGGTAAGATCAGCCATGATTAATTCTAAATCAGTTCGCATGGAAGATTGGAGAGCATAATCTTCTGGAGAAGCTCCTGTATCTTCTAGTAAGTCTCCTAACTCCGTGTCTTGATTATCTCCCACTCGCAAATCCAGAGACAAAGGTAAGCGAGTCCGTTCTAAACATTCACGAATTTGTTTTGTGGTTAAACCTAGTTCTTTTGCTATTTCACCAGTAGTGGCCGAACGTCCTAGCTTTTGAGTTAGTTGGCGCTGGATTTTTTTAATCTTGTTCAACTTTTCTGTAATATGGATAGGTAAACGAATTGTGCGACCTTTTTCTGCTATGGCCCTGGTTATAGCCTGACGAATCCACCAATAAGCATAAGTGGAAAATCTATAGCCCTTGGTAGGATCAAACTTTTCTACCCCTCGCTGCATACCAATAGTACCTTCTTGAATTAAATCAAGCAAATCTACATTTCGCTTGATATACTTTTTAGCAACAGATACTACTAAACGTAGATTTGCCTCTACCATTTTCTGCTTGGCTCTTTCACCTTCCCTGATAATTTGCTGTAATTGAGACTTTGATAGCTGCTTGGCCTCAGCCCATTCAACTAATGTTGGTTCACGGCCTAACGCTTCTAATAAAGTTTGGCTAACTTCCTGTAAATTCATTAAGCGTTGCACTTGTTTTCCGTAAAGAATTTCTTCTTCGTGGCTTAATAGAGGAACACGACCAATTTCTCTTAGATAGGTGCGTACAGAATCTATGTCTGAGGTTTTACCAATTTTCATAATCTTTCTCCCGCTAGATAATTCTACTTTGAGCGACTAAGAAAAGCGGGCGGGCATTACACTTTCCTTAAATTTTCCTTAAATAATTTTTCCTATGACCATTTATGATGACTTTGGCCTATAGAAAGTCTTGATTGTAGATTTTAGATTTTTTGAGATATGAGCAAAGAGTCCAAAATATGATTTCTTTGGCTGATATACAAATATTTTTGGGCAATAAGATAAGCTTTGCTATTTTACAATTGAGATTTTGTGCTAAATCCTAGTGGGATTGACCTAAGATGGACTTTCTTATCACCTCATATAATTTTTGTGGCCTTTACATAAATCAACACTATGTTAAGAATGTTAACATTTATAAGATTAAATAGCTATACCTAAAAATTGGTTTTTTATATGAACAAGTTTAATCACTTATATGAAACTAGTAATAAATCCTTGAGAAAATTGCATCCTACACAACAAAATTACAAAATTCTTTGATTTTTGACTTAGTTAGTAATTTTTCTGCCGCACTTACTCTAAACTAATAAATTTTTCCACTCTATCAACCGAAAAGCTAGTAATTTTCAATGACCTAAAGTTCTCAAACCTTTACCTATCAATTCTTTGAAGATTAATTTGCAAGCTCTAAGTACAGCAGGGAGCTAAGCCTCTTCATATTTACTTTATAAATCAGCTGCCTTTTAGTTCACAAGAAATATATTAGTCGCGGGTGGGCATACCGAGATAAAAAACGGACATTGAGGTCAGCATAAGACTACTTCCAAAGTAGCAGCAGCCTGTGAAATATCAACCCGCCGAGGAGCGATGGCTCGCCAGAAGTCCCCATGCCTTTAGGTCGGGGAGGATGTCAAAATAAGAAAAAAGCAGTCTTCCCTGGTCAATTATCAGGAAATAAAATCAATGATAAAGTCCAAAAGAAATCAACTAAGAGAAACTTAAAAATTGAACTTTATTTAAATAAAGCAAGTCGCTATATTATTAATTATTTAATTGATCATAATCTAGGTAATCTAGTTATAGGAAATAATCCATCTTAGGAACAAGGAATCAATAATTTGCTCGTCTAATAGTCAAAATTTTGTCCAACTAACTAGATTATGGTTGTTTTAATAATTCAGCTCGGATACAGCCTTTTTCCCATTTCCAGTTAGGTAAAGACTTTTGAGGAAGAAAAACTGCCCAAATTGAACCTTCTGGACTTTTATAAAAACCCGTAATTTCAGCTTCTACCACATTACTCCAGGGTGCCGATACTAAAATTTTATCTCCCGAGTTAAAAACTTTTCCGTGAGCGTTAGTTGCTTGTTGGATAGATTCTTTTAATTTTGGTTTGCTTATTTTTCTACGTCTTTGTAGTTGACTTTGTTGATTTACATCTTCTATTTTTGATGAGGCTTTTTTTACTAGAGTAGGTTTTTCTGGTTTGGACTCAATTTTTTTATGCAGTCTCTCCTGATTAGAATTAGGTTCAATTCTCTGTTTTGGCTTAATAGGTCTATTGGTGGCTATTATTTCCTGGTTCATCCACTTAACTTCCTATACCTGATTGTAGTAATTTTTACTATAGCAGTCCTAAGTTGGTTGTGATAATTTTTATCATAGCTGGACTTATGGTTAAAAACTAGGCAAAAACCTTATACAGTAATTTTTTCACCTTAAATTAACCGTTTTATTCATCTACCTAGGTTTTAGCTATTGTTAGTACTTTTAGGTATTTCCCTTACTAATAATAGGTTTGGATCAATTTTCGGTGTTAAAAATCTCAAAGTCCAGATAGTTAATTGGAGCTGAAAACCTTGATTACTCTGGCTACTCACCATTAACTACTGACTACTAACTACTAGAAAAATATAAAAATATTACAAGTCAAATAGGATTGCTATATATATGATAGCATCAAGCTAATAGTAATTTAAAATGTGTATTAGTAAGTTAAAATTTATAATTTATAATTTAGATGGTTTTTTTCTCTCAGTAAGGCATACAACAAAAAAGTCGTTTTAATGCATAAAAGGTTACTGAAATTTGACTTTTTCCTTATAGAGGAACAGGGAATGTAAAAAGGAGTTGCTCGGAAATGAAAACTCCCTAGGTTGAAATATATCAATCATTTTATTTGACTTTATATTCCCCAAACTACAAACATTAAAAACTCAACAACCATTCCTTCACTTCATGAGATAATTTTTGCCTACTTCTAGTTTGAGGATGAATACAAACGTGCCTTGTACTGGCTCTTGCTACCCATTTTTCTCCTATCTCTTTTACAAAGACTTGATAAGCAATTTCAAACTCATTATCTCCCAAACTTTTAGGTATTAATTCAATAGTTAACTCATCCCCACAAAACATCGGACGACGAAAATCAACATTGGCATGAATAACTGGAATAGCAATTTCTTGATTACTAAAAAAAACCTTCAAATTAATATTAAATGCTGCTAAAGATGCCTCATAAGCTTCATGGCACATTGCTAAAACATTAACAAAATAAACCACACCTGCAGCATCAGTATCCTGAAAATGAACTATTCTTGTATAGTAAAAAGACATTAATAGAAATAAATCGAAGGGTAAAGATAAAAAATATAGAATATAATATAGCCAATTTCTCTAAATATAGGTACACTAATAGGGAGCAAAATAACCATCATCTAAAGGTTTGAAGGTTAATATGTTAAGCAACCTGCTTCCGTAAGAGTCACTGATAACTGATAAGCTTTTGTGTATTTAAACAACTTATTTTGGTATACATTGTTCAGAGAAAAAACCTTCTAAATTATAAATTCTGGCTTACTAATACGCATTTTAAATGAGTATTAGCTTAATTAAGATTAACCCTTATTTTTAATCATCATTACATCAATAATATTATTAGCTACTGTTTCAGAAATTTCTAAAGTATTATACAATTCATTCAGAAGTTGTTCTTCCTCTTCAGCAAGGCTTCCATCTACTAAAACTAAATCTGTGCTAACAGCAAAAACTGTTGCCTTTAACTCTTGAGGAAGTTTAGCAACTGCAGCATCAAACAAAGGCTTAATTTCCTTCTTCTTAATTATACCTAAGAGACGATCTAATATTTCTTTCTTACGTTCTTCTGAATAATTACTAAACAGTTCCATGCGAGAGAAAATATTACTAATACCTTGTTTTTCACTTTCAGTAATAACACCATCCGCAGCTACAGCAATTAAAGCGATCGCTGCAAAAGCTTCTGCAGGTTCTAATTTAATATCAGTAGCTTTTATTGTTGTTGTTCCTTGCTCAAAAAGACCCATTTTTTAGTTACCTCATTAGTAATTTTTTTACTGTCACTAGACTCTGAATTATTGGGAACCTTAAGTACTAGGTTTTAGGAAATAGATTGTAGGTTAAGGTTATAGATAAGAAAATTTGACTTAACACCTCTACCCTCCACCATTATTTCCAACAAACTAAAACCTATCACTTGTCACCTATCACCTTGTTCAACACTTCTCAAAAACTGCTAAATTAGCTTTGATAAAATCAATAAATTGTCGTGCTGTTCGCCCAGAACGACCATTATTTCTAGTAGCCCATTGTAAGGCTTGATAATCTAAATCTTCAGGATTTAGATTGATATTTTCTTGCTGGGCCAGATGCCTGACAATTGTTAAATAGGTATCTTGGTTAGCAGGTTCAAAAGTTAAAGTTAAACCAAAGCGATCGCCAAAAGAAAGCTTTTCTTGAACTGTATCCCAATTATGAACCTCATCACTATCTTTTGGGGAAGGGCGATCATTAAAAAATTCTCTGATTAAATGCCTTCTATTTGATGTAGCATAGACTACCACATTTCCTGGCCTAGCAGTTAAATTACCT
>JAKQYG010000236.1 GCA_023356515.1 Trichodesmium sp. MAG_R04
GAACAGAAACAGTTAATGGTAGTACAGATATAAGTGTTACTCCAGTCAATGAAACTCCCACTGACCTCAACCTTGACAACACCGTAATTGATGAAAACCTATCACCTAACAGTGTAGTTGGTACATTTTCCACTACGGACTCAGACAATGGGGACACCTTTACTTATGCATTAGTAGCAGGTGACGGAGATAGGGATAACTTAGCTTTCATTATTAACGGTGACCAACTGCAAATAAATGAGACTGCAGACTTTGAAACTAAGTCTAGTTATAGTATTCGAGTTCAGAGTACTGATGGCAGCGGAGGTAGTTATCAAGAACAGTTGACTATTAATGTTAACAATATTAACGAAGCTATCACTGATCTTGACCTTGACAACATAACTATTTCAGAAAACCTACCACCTAACAGTGTAGTTGGCACATTTTCCACTACGGACCCAGACAATGGGGACACCTTTACTTATGCATTAGTAGCAGGTGACGGAGATAGGGATAACTCAGCTTTCATTATTAACGGTGACCAACTGCAAATAAATGAGACTGCAGACTTCGAAACTAAGTCTAGTTATAGTATTCGAGTTCAGAGTACTGATGGCAGCGGAGATAGTTATCAAGAACAGTTGACTATTAAGGTTGACGATGTCAACGAAAACTCTCCTCCCATTCCTAACCCAGGAACAATTCAATTTAGTAATCCTACATTTATAGTCACCGAAGGAACTCCCACTGCCACAGTTACTATTACCCGTACCGGTGGCAGCGATGGAATTATTGATGCCATAGTTAACCTTGTTGAGGGCAGTGCTACACAAAATCAAGATTATAGCAACCCTAACCCCACTATAATTTCTTTTGCAGATAAAGACACCACATCCCAGAGCATTACTATTCCAATTATTGATGATAATTTAGCAGAAGCAACAGAAACAGTTAATTTATTCTTAACTGATATTAATGGAAATGCAACTATTGGTATACCTAATAATGCTACACTACAATTATTTGATAATGATAGAAATCCTCCTTCCATGTCACCTATACCTGAAAATCTCAGGACTAGATTTTTGCCTAATATTACCATTCCAAGAGAACCTGATAGTCTTACTGGTGGAGAATCAATTGTCTTGTCCTTAGGAGAGGTCTTTAATGTTACAGAAACAACAGAATCAACTACTCTTTCCTTTAAATATACTTCAACAAATATAAATAATCAAGTCCGTTTTTTTAATATTAATGATATAGAAATAGGTTCTCCAGTCACTTTACCACCAACAACAGTTGAAATAGTTACGCCCATTGTATTGCCACCAAATACTTCATCAGTTATGATTGGTAATGCCACAACAGAAGTTGAGGATATACAGTTAATTGTTGAGTCTACACCCAGAATAAATACGAGAATTGCTAACTCGCTCAATATTAGTAATGGCTCTTTGTTTGAAGATTTTGATCCTTATGCGGAGGTAAAAATTATTGATGATTATTATTTTAAAGAAGATAGCCAACAACTAGATATAAATTCTATTCAAAAGAATGAATATATCTCAGTGCCTGTACAAAACTTCAATGAACTACCTCAATTTATACCAGAAGTTAGTTTTGGGTATAATCAATACATATAAATTTATGTTGATAAATATTAGTAAATTAACATGGGATACTTTTATGCCCATGGTTGCTACTACTCGTAAGTTGGAATTAAGCTTTTTTGAATATGTACCTGATATAGCTGCCGCTAGACTTCCCTAACGCATATCATTTACATTCC
Source organism: Trichodesmium sp. MAG_R04 (assembly GCA_023356515.1). Taxonomy (GTDB): domain Bacteria; phylum Cyanobacteriota; class Cyanobacteriia; order Cyanobacteriales; family Microcoleaceae; genus Trichodesmium. Next base: position 1,772 of record JAKQYG010000236.1, read on the forward strand.
GCACGTCAAAATATAGTATCTAAATCTGGCATTTGAAAACTTTGCCTGACAATAACTATGAAGTTTGTAGATGTAAATATATATTACAGCTTCTTAAGAAGATTAGCAATAATAGAGGCTGTAATCGAGCTTCTGCGTTTAAAATCCTCTTATAGTATATTTGTGTTGCGGGATGTAGGATTTAATTTAATTTTCTATTTTCCAGCCTTTGAAATTAGGGTTGAAGACCCCCACTTAAAATTTCATTTGAGCAGATTAGAATGATAATGATTAGGTAGTCTAAGTGCGATTCGTTTGGCTTAACAAGCTCATAAGTTAAGTTAGCCAGTCCCCAAAAACTAGGGATCACTCTAGTAATCATGCAGGTTAAATTCCTGCTATCCGGGGTGCGGAGTGACTTTAGTTGTTCAGGATACGAAGGTAACAACTTGGTCTTGAGGTGCATGAACTTAAAGCCTTCAAACTAGAGGGCTTTGTCTGGTTATCACAGGCCTTGGAAGTTGCATAAAGTTAACGTACAGTAAACCTATTAATCAGGCTTGTTACCTAATATTGGTGAAATTAGGCCTGAACACCCAACCCAAAACGGGACGCCTTACACAACCGATAACGTGGTTAGACGACGTTATCCCATCTATTTAGAGGCCAGGGGATTGATCTAAAATAATCAGGATTTACGCAATGGCACTATTTATAGTTGCAATATCTTGAAATGACAAACGTTGGTAGCATATATAGCGGTACTGCGTAAGTCTTGATAATGATTTTTATTTGCTTTTGAAAATTTTTAGACAATTGAACTATCAGTTTTTGATAGAAAAGTGTCTTAGAAGGTTAACAATATCCAATTAGACTTAATTTATTTTATTTTAAGAGAGATATTTTTCTAAACTTATGGTAAAATTTCATGATTTTGCTACTATCCAATGGCAGCAAGGGGAAAAACAATGAAACACCAATTGGCCACTGTTGGAAGTTTGACAACAGCCTTAGTCTTGGGAACTATAGTTTTGCCATCCCAGGGACAGACATGTTATGGATATGGCTCTGAGACAGCAAATTATGAAACTACAAACTTTAAGATCAATATTTGTGAAACCGGGAAAGGTGAGTATATATTCATTAGTCAACCCAAAAGTGGAACTGAGCAAGATTGGCTGATCGTTGGTAATGCCATAAAAATAGGTAGTTCCTGGGAAGCTTATGACCCAGTACAAGGGATTGAATATACTATAGGCCCAAACCAATATAGTGTAGATTCTATTGCAAAGAATGGCCTCACGGAACCTGTAATTAATTTCCAACCTAAATCTATAGAAAAAATTAGGTCAAAAATTTGTTATGTACTGAGACCCAATGGATTATATATTTTTGAGACACGAAACTCGGCGAGTCGTAGACTTGGAGTGGTAAAAAATGGTCAGAGAATAGAGGTTACCGGAAATGAAGAAATTGGTAGTGGGACTCAAAGATTTATAGAATTAACAAGCCCATATCAAGGATATATAGTTTCTAGAGATAGTAGTGGAAGGTATATTTCAGATTGTTCTCCTGTTTTATAATTTTTATTAAGAAAGAATGGGGCACAAAGAAAAGGTATAAATATTTTAATTTTATTAGTGTAAATTAGGTTCTATCCCACATTCCGCACTTCTTAACATTAAATTGATAAGTTTTACTAATTGATCGCCCCGAACACTATCCCTGAAAGCCTTATAGCGATGGGCATCGATTTTAGCTTTCATGAAGAATTGTAACTAATTTTCTCATAAAAAAATGATTATTGATATATATTTCTATAAATGAAGGTTTTTCGTATAAGTCTCTTTGAAAATGTAAATGTAAATCTAAATAAAGATATATGAAGATCTGCGGAATGTCGGTTCTATTATCAACAATCTCGTCAACCTTGACTTTAGTCCAAGGATGAAATTACTTTTTATCTGCACTTACTACTAGAAAAATTCAAAATCATTTTTATGAATTTCAAAATCATTTTTGCGACATATTATATACTTAGGTTTTTCTACAATAAACTTAAGGTTGCGTTTCGAACAAAAGTACTTTACTGCTCTCTGAACTCCTGGCCAAACTGGTGCAAAATCATCTCCTATTAATACTCCTTCTTCCGTTAGTAAATCCCAGTATTTAACAAGATCTGAATAAACATTTTCAAAATCGTGACCTGCATCTATATGTATAAGATCCCCTTTAATACCAAGATTTTTTAACATTATGGCAGCATTTACACTGGTTTGTGGTAGAGGAATAATGTTGTTTTCTAACCCTTTGTGCATCACATTTGCTAAAAACTGGTAGTATAGTTGAGTGTATCCAAATTTAAGTTTAAGCAATTGTTGAGAATTATTAGGGTGTTTTGGCTTCCAATGTTCGGGACTACCCAAAAAAGTATCTATCGCTATTAATATTACTTTGGGGTTAATTTTTTTAGCTATCTCTGTCATGTAGATCGTCGATTGTCCTTTCCACACTCCAACCTCAATAATAACTTTAGGCTTAACTTTAGATATAATTTGAGCAAACACCCTATGTCTCCCATTCCAACCTTGTAAATCCTCTGGGTATTGTTGAAAATCAAAGCCATTGTAAGGGTTTTCGGAAAATATTTGAGAAATTAAGTGATTATAGCTGGCTGAAGTTTTAGTTAGGCTTTGTTTCATATTTTTGATTTTTAATAGTATGACTAAAAAGTTAAATAAATAGTTTTTTGATTGATTTTTAAAGTGCAATAATAAGCAGTTGTAAAACTTTAACACTAAAAATATTAATCAATGATTTAACTGATTGCCTCATAAAATTTTCCTAAATTTAACACCAAATACAGTTATTGTAAACTAAATATAAAAATTATTTATAGGCAATGAATCAATACTATGCCAAAGTTGCTAAAGGGTTAGAAACTATTGCTGCCCAAGAATTAGAAAGTTTAGGAGCTCAAAATATATCTCCAAAATTTACAGGGGTAAGTTTCACTGGGGATAAAACTTTGCTTTATCGAGTTAATCTCTGGGCAAGAACTATTTTTAGAGTTTTAGTTCCTATTGCACAAGTTAGATGTGTTAACCGAGAAATTTTATATAAAGAAATAAAAAAAATTCCCTGGCAGCAGTATTTATCTCCTAAAAATACATTGGCAGTTCATTGTACGGGAACTAATGAGAAATTAAAGCATACTCATTATACTGCTTTGCAAATAAAGGATGCTATTACTGAGCAACAAATAGAAAAATTTCGCTATAGATCAAATATTGATACTAAAAATCCTGAGATATTAATTAATGGTCACATTGAATATAATAATTGTCTCCTTAGTTTAGATAGTTCTGGTAGTAGTTTACATCAGCGTGGTTATCGCTTGGCAATGGGATTTGCTCCTCTGAAAGAAACTTTAGCAGCAGCTTTATTGGAGATGGCAGAATATTCTCCAGATTTACCTTTTTTAGACCCTTTATGTGGTTCTGGAACTTTACCTTTAGAAGCAAGTTTAAAAGCATTGAATATTGCACCTGGATTATTGAAAAATAAATTTTCTTTTATGAATTGGCGTGATTTTGATGAGTCGATTTGGCAAGATTTATTAACCCAAGCTAATAATAGTCAGTTAACTGAATTAAAATCAATAATTGTAGGAAGCGATCGCAATCCTGAAGTACTTTCTCAAGCTCGTAATAATGCTCAAAAATGTGGTGTTTCAGATAAGATTAAGTTTATACAAACAGATATATCTAATTTAGAACCTCCTGCAGAAAAAGGAATAATTATTTGCAATCCTCCTTATGGGGAGCGTTTAGGAGCAGTGGAAGAATTGGGTAAATTTTATAAAATGTTGGGGGATATTTTTAAACAACGTTTTACTGGTTGGACGGCTTTTATTTTAACAGGAAATAAACAGTTATCTAAACAAGTGGGGTTAAGAACTTCTGGGAGAATTTCTGTTTATAATGGCCCTATCCCTTGTACATTATTAAAGTATGAATTATATTAATATAGCAATTATATTTGATTTATAATATTTTTCTGGTAGTCAGTAGTCAGAGTTTTAAGGTTTTCAGCTCTAATTAACTATTAGAAAAATTATCATAACTAATTCAGGACTGCTATATAGGAAAAACACTGGTATAACACCAAATATGCTGACTTTGGAGTATTATAAGAAACTGGGTTGATGGAATACAGATGTCAAGATGTTAGGGTATCTAATATAAATCATATTTCTCTACTTTATTTATACCAATACTACGGGATTTAATATTACTTCTTTCTTGATAATGAATAATCAAAAAGATTGGCAACTTAAAAATTTAGAAGGGATTCGGGAAAGAATTTCTTGGCTCTATAAACAACCAAATGGGGTGATTTTTTCTCAACCTTCTGGCATACATTTTTTAACTATAAAAAAAGTTCAATTTATTATTCAGCTAGTATTAGTAGAGCAAGTAACTTTAAAAATGGATTGGGTTCAATCTATACTTAATTTGAATGACCCCATATATTTAATCTTTCCTTACACTCAGGCAATGATGTTAGCTTTGCTTTGGAATAGTCAACCAAAAAAAATTTATATCGCAGGTTTTGGTGGGGGTAGTATTCCTCAAGTTTTACATCACTATTTTCCAGATACAATAATAGAATGTACAGAAGTAGATGCTAATATATTGTCAATTGCTCATAAATTTTTCGGAGTAGAATTAAATGAGAGATTAAGAGTAAAAATTCAAGATGGTAGGGAATATTTAGAAAAACAAAATCAGCATGTTAAGTATGATATTATTATGATTGATGTTGCTTTTGGGAATGGCTATATGTCTTATAATTTAGCGACTCAAGAATTTTATCAGCTTTGCGATCGCCATTTATCAAAGTCTGGAGTTATAGTTATCAATACATTAAAAAGT
>JAKQYG010000237.1 GCA_023356515.1 Trichodesmium sp. MAG_R04
TGCAGCGGTTGCCGGAAAAATGGGAGAAAAAACAGAGAACGGATTCAAACTAGAGAATCCAAACATTCAAGTATTTGAGAAGAAACAAAAACCTGAAAAAACTGCATAATTTCTAGTTGCTGACTACAGGCATGTATACTCAAGATTTTCAGGTATGATAAATAGTCAGAACTAACATATTAGAGATTTAAGAAATAAAAAGCCTTTTTATGCTTAGATAGTAAGCATAAATTATATGTCAATATATTCTGAAGGATTAAAAGTATGAATCAAACTCTAAGTCAAAAAATACTAGCTAAAGCTAGTAATAAAAAAAATGTTGGAAATGGTGAGGTAGTTTGGACAAAGGTAGATATTCTCATGACCCATGATCCTTGTTCACCTGGAGTGATTGGCATCTTTAAAAGAGAATTTGGTGAAAAAGCCAAGATTTGGGACACTGAACGCCACGTTATGATTCCTGACCACTTTATTTTTACTGCTGATGCTAAGGCTAATGCAAATATTAGACTAATGCGTCAATTTGCAAAAGAACAAGGACATAAGTATTTCTATGATGTTGGTACAACGAATTACAAGGGAGTTTGTCATATTGCTCTTGCTCAAGAGGGACATAATCGACCTGGAGAAGTTTTAGTAGGTACTGACTCTCATACGGTTACTTCAGGAGCTTTTGGAACTTTTTCTATTGGAGTGGGAAATACTGATGCGGCATTTGTTTTAGGTACTGGTGAAATTCCGTTAAAAGTGCCTCCTACTATTAAAGTCATTTTTAATGGTGAGCTAAACTCTCACCTTATGGCAAAAGATCTAATCCTTCAAGTTTTAGCAGACTTAACTACAAAAGGAGCTACTTATTGTGCTATCGAATTTAGTGGTGAAGTTATAGATAACATGACTGTAGAGGAAAGAATGACTCTGTGCAATATGGTAATCGAGTGTGGTGCCAAAAATGGAATTATGGTCCCAAATGATTCTACACTTAAGTATCTGGAACAACGAAATTCTATTTCTTTTGAAGTATTTACCCCGGATAAGGATGCTGAATATGCCAAAGTTCTAGAGTATGATGTTACGAATATGAAACCTTTAGTGGCAAAACCACATTCTCCAGATAATGTGGCTGTAATTAATGAAGCTCAAGGAATTTCTCTAGACAGAGCTTACATTGGTTCATGCACTGGAGGAAAATTGACTGACTTTATGGCAGCAGCGAAAGTTCTTGATGGTAAAAAGGTATCTATTAATACTTTTGCTGTACCAGCAACTAGAGAAGTGCTTGACGAAATTATTACTACTAAGATAGGTGATAAATCAGTCTATGAAATTCTAGTCAAATCAGGTGTTAATGTATCAGCTGAAACTAGCTGTGCTGCTTGTTGTGGTGGTCCAGCAGATACTTTTGGGAGAGTAAATGAACCTAAAGCTACAATTTCTACCACTAATCGAAATTTTCCTGGAAGAATGGGAAATAAAAAAGCACATATTTACTTAGCTTCTCCTTACACAGTGGCTGCTTCAGCCGTAGCTGGACATATTGTAGATCCCAAGGACTATTTGAACTAATAAATAAACACAGGACTTACGAAAAGGCACTAACTGTAGTGTAAATATCTAAGATAATTATCAAAAATACACTATATATAGCGGTACTGCGTAAGTCCTGTAAACATTTTAAGAAGGAGAAAGAAAAAATGACTTCAAAGGTTATTAAGGGTAAGGTTTATGTTCTTAAAGACAATATTGACACAGATCAAATATTGACAGCAGAATTCATGAAAATTAATCCTTCTACTCCAGAAGGATATAAAGAGTTAGGTTCTTTAGCAATGTGTGGTTTACCTGAAACATGCCCACCATTTGTAAATAAAGAAACTGGAAAAGCATTACATCAAATTATTATTGGTGGAGAAAACTTCGGATGTGGATCTTCTAGAGAACATGCCCCTGTTGCACTTGGCGCTTCTGGTGTTCAAGCGGTGATCGCTCAGTCATTTGCGAGAATTTTTTTCAGAAATTGTATTTCAACTGGTGAGGTTCTTCCTGTTGAAATATCTGAAAGGCTCTATGATACTTTGAAAACAGGAGATGAAGTTGAGATTTTGCTTGATGATCAACTAGTAAAAATTCCACATCTATCTAAAGAACTTAAGATTCAACATTTGGGAGATTTGGTAAATATTGTTGAAGCTGGAGGTCTTTTTTCCTATGCTCGAAAAATTGGCAAGATAAAGTATCTATAGAGAATATCGAAAATTTGATTTAATTATCGTAAGCTAACCGCTTTTTTGATAACGATTACTAATTAGGACTGGCTTTGTTGCACAAAAGGTGACGTTTAGGCTATAAATAGCATCAGGATAATACGAATCAGTAGATATGAGTAAGTCCAAGTCCAAGTCTAAGTCTAAGCCTAAGCCTCAATACAAGATCAAGAATTGGTCTGAGTATAATGCATCCTTGAAGCAACGAGGCTTCCTAACATTTTGGCTTAATCAAGAGGTAATAGACCAATGGCTGAACCAAAAGAAAACAGGACGCAAGGGAGCATCAAATACCTATAGTAATGTAGCGATCGAATTGATGGGAACACTTTCTACTTTATATAGCTTGGTAGGACGTCAAACTGAGGGTTTTTTGGCATCTATATTTTCTCTAATGGGAGTAGACTTACCAGTGTCAGACCACATTGTCAGTCAGAAAGCTACAAAGTAGAATTCTAATTCATCAATTAACTTCTTCCTAGAAGAGAAGTTGCGATCGCAACATTCATGCAACAAAGCCATTAGGACTTATCAAAAAAGCGATCTTTAAAAATAAGGAGTCTCTAAGTGATGAATATACAACCATTTTATATTTTTACTGATAAAGAACAAAAAGAATTCCTTAAATGTTTGGAGAATATCAATATCAATCCTTATAAGGATTATTTAAATTTTCGTTTTTTTTGTAGCCAATTAATTTCTGAAAATCAGGTACCAAAATTTTCTATAGATGTATGTAAAAAAATACTAAATGAAAGAAAAAATAATAAAATCTATGTACATCTTTTGCGTAATTGCCCCATTGATAAAGATCGTCCCATTTTTGATCAGGATGATCCAGTTAACGATAAATATAAAAATAAAAAAACTTTTATTGGAGAAGCTTTACTAGAAGTTTTTTCTCAGCTTACGGAGATGCCCCTTCTTGCTTATCAGACTCGTAATAATGGTGACTTTTTTCATGATGTTTTTGCATACAACCAATATACAGGGACTCAAACACAAAAAACAGATAGCGATCTTTATTATCATAATGACCGTACAGCACACATTATACGAGCTGATTATTTAGTTCTTTTAGGAATGCGCTGCTTTGAACGAAATCTAATTTATACAGGTTACATTGATGGGCTTGAGATTCTTAAGTATTTGAGTCAAGACACACAAAATATATTGTGTAAAAAATACTTTATAACTCCATTTGATTATTATTCTTGTGATTCAAATCTTAACCAATTGATTTCAAATAAACATTCCATTTTAGAAAATGAACATACCTTTCGTTATTATGAGACACATACAACTGTTGCCGAAGATGCCCCAATTGAAGCAAAAGATGCCTTAATTGCAATAAAAGAAGCGATTATAAAAGCTCATAAACAACGAGTTCAACTTAAAAATGGTGATTTATTGTGTATGCCAAATCAAGATGGTTTGCATAATCGTGAAATCATTGAAGTTAATAATCCACAGGAAGCAAAAATTAGATGGTTATTAAAAACTTACAATTTTAGGGACACTAGAAGTCTTAATAGATTTGCTAATTATTATTACGAAAATATACCAGGCCTAGTTCGGGAGCTTGACTAAACTAAATATGTAGTTAATTTTGCTTTAGGTATTTAAGATGAACAATATTTTACTTAATAAATATCCTTTAATTTTCAAAAGACTTAGTAAAGTTGGTCAACGAGTTTCATTTCCAGAACATAGTATATTACATCAAGCTTTTGTTAATAAAGAAACGAAATATAATGCTTCGGTAGGAACAACAACTTTAGATAAAAAGTTTTTGCATCTTCCCTCTTTGACAAAATATTATAATTTACCACCTTCTGATGTTGTTAATTATACTCCAATTCAAGGATTATATGATCTGAGATTATTATATAAAGAAAGAATCTGCTCTCAAAATAATTTAGATGGAAATTTATTTGGTACACCTATTATTACAAATGGAATAACCAATGCTTTACAAATTAGTAGCCAACTTTTTCTGAATCCTAATGATTCGGTAATTATTCATAATAAGTATTGGGAAAACTATGATTTAATCTTTAACAAGATTGCTGGAGCAATTATCAAACCATATTCAATGTTTAATTCAGATTCAAAATTTGATTTAGAATCTTTTGAGAAAATCCTAATACAACAAACTAATAATATCTTTTTAATATTTAATTTTCCCAATAATCCAACAGGTTATTCTCCAGACAGACAAACAATTACCGCTGTAGCAGAAATTATCAAAAATGTAGCAGAAAACCAAAAAATATTAATTTCTGTTTTAATTGATGAAGCTGGATATGGTTTCTTTTTTGAAGAAGATATATGCCGTGAATCTTTATTTTCTATTTTATTGAAACTAAAATCAGAGTATATATTTCCAATTCTTGCTAAAGGTTCAACTAAAGAAGATTTATCATACGGAATTAGGGTAGGTAGTCTTAGTCTTGGAGTTTCTCATGAATGTTCAAGTATTCTTGAAGGAAAAGCTGCTGCATTAATTAGAGGTAGTAACAGCACTATCTGTACCCCATCTCAAATATCAGTATATAATATTATTAAAGACCCAAACCGTAATAGTGAGTTTACTAAAACTTTTACTCTTATTAAAGAAAGATACAACTTAATAAAATATGAAATTTTACCTAATTTAATTAATAATGGCTTTTTAGAACATTACTATATTTATCCATGTAACTCTGGCTTTTTTATGACATTGAAAACCAAAGTTAATGCCTTTGCACTCCAAAATAAATTAAGAGAAAGAAATGTTGGAGTAACTGTTTTAGAAGAAAAACATATAAGAATATGCTTTTCTTCTGTTGACCGAGAATTACTATCAATATTGTTTCAGGTTTTATTAGAGACAGCAAGAGATATGGTTCATTAATTTAACATTTAAAATTTTAGGAGTTCCTACAATATGAAAAACATTGTTTCCACAAAATACTTATCACAAAAAGCAAAAAAGAATAAGGTTCTTCTAATTGGCAAAATGTATCATGAAGAAGGAGAAAAACTACTAAAAGAAAATGTTGATGTAAGTATTTTACATCAACCAACGAAGAAGGAAATAAATCAACATATTCAGGATGTAGCTGGAGTAGTAGTTCGCTATCCTAATAAATTAGATAAAGAATCAATTATTTTAGCAAAAAACTTACTTGTTATTACTACTTCTGGACGTGGCACTGATGCTATTGATATTCCTGCTGCTACAGCTAAGGGAATTGTTGTAGTTAATAATCCAAATCTCTCAACTATTCCGGTATCAGAACATACCATTGCTCTAATTTTAGCTCTTGCAAAAAATATTGCTCCTTTAGATAAAAATGTTAAAAATGGAAACTACTTGATTCGCAATAATTCATATCAAATTCAACTAGAAGGAAAAACCATTGGAATTGTTGGTTTAGGCAATATTGGGAGTAAAGTTGCTCATAAGTGCAATGCAGCATTCTGTATGCGTATCTTAGCTTATGATCCTTATGTTTTGCCAAGTAAAGCAAAAAAACTAGGAGTAACCTTAGTAAAAGATCTAAACCACCTTTTATCTGAATCTGATTTTGTATCTTTACATCCTGAACTTAATAATGAAACCTTTGAAATGATTGGAAAAAAGGAACTTCAGAAAATGAAACCAACTGCTTTCCTCATTAATACTTCTCGAGGCAAAGTAATTCGTGAGGCAGAGCTTATTGTTGCATTGCGTGAAAAATGGATAGCAGGTGCAGCATTAGATGTCTTTGAACCAGAACCTCCCTCCGCACAAAATTTATTATATGATTTTGAAAATGTAATTTTATCGCCGCATATAGCTGGAGTAACGGCTGAAGCTTCCAGAAAACTTGCACTATCAGCAGCTAATCAATTGTTGCAGGTACTTCGAGGTAAAAAGCCTATTAATATTGTTAATCCAGAAGTTTGGGAGGGAAAAAACTGGTAGAACTTTACTCAGAGATTTCAAATAGAATTCAATTTTCGAGATGCCAAGCAATTTTGGGGTTTAGGGGTTTGAGTAGCAACTGTACAGAAAACCACGCTAAGGCTGTATTTATTTCTAGATATACCTTAGAGACTTTTGGAGGGACCTTTGCGGGGTATTCTATGGTTTAACATTTTTGAAAGGCTTTTCTAGTCAAAATACGTGGACTCTCAATTCTCTGTGGCGAAACATTTGAGATGCCGAAGGAAATGAGAATAGAAAATAGACGTATTTATACAGGACTTACGTAAAGGGGTAGTCCTGCATAGTAATGGTAAAATATAAATTAAAATTTAATTTTATAGCTATGCACTGTCCTAAATGCCAATCTACTAAAATCATCAAATATGGACATACTCACTACGGTAAGCCT
>JAKQYG010000238.1 GCA_023356515.1 Trichodesmium sp. MAG_R04
ATTCTGGCAGCCATTTTCCATGAATTTTTGATCTCTTGAACCCCTATAGTTGTTAAACTACTTAAAACGGCTTTTATGAAGACTTTGCATTTTAACAAAAGATGCCAAATGGGTTCTATAACAGTTAATAATTAACTAAAAAATAAGGTCAATAGACTTCCCTTTTAAGGTTCGGGAAAAAATATTTGCCATTAGTACTTCAGTTCCGGATAAATATGCTTTATTTTTAAATCAAAATATTGCTTTAAATTTACTATACAATGCAAATAATTATTCCCAAATTAAGATCAGAATATTTATAAATAAAAAAAAATGAGGCCAAAAATAAATAATATTATAGCCTGGGAACAAGCAGAACTACTAATGCAACCTGCTTTTATTAGAATACTAGATCATATTCGGAAAAAACTCGAAAATTCTCCTTGGAAAGGTACTTATGAAGAAGTAAAAACACCAATTCCAGGTTATAGATTAGATCTAGAACATCAAGACCAAAAAGTTAGTATTAATGTTTGGGAACTTTGCTATCAAGTTTGTTTTAGTAACTATTTTTCTACTCATTCTGCTGATGAAATAGTAGAAGTTGATATTGACATCAACCTACTTAATCAAGAAGGAAATGTTAATTGGGAGCTTCTTGATAAAAAGGCTCTGAAAGTAGTAGAAAATATGATAGCAGATTTACCGTCATAAGTTATAAGTTAACAATTATAGTATGATTAAAATATGTAAGAGACAATTTTTAAATTATGATACAATCAATTGACCTAGAACAGATTGCAGATGAAAGAGTGTGTAAAATAGTATAACTATTACTCCAACTAGAAAAAGAAAACCAAAAGCTACGGGAAGAAAACCAAAAGCTACGGGGAGAATTATTTACTTTTGAAGTGTTAGAAGTAAATAATTCTGGCACTATTATTAATTGTAACAAGAAAAGTGCTAGACAAAAAATAGAAGACTTGGGCAATGGAATTAAATTGGAAATGATTTATATTCCTGGGGGAAGCTTCATTATGGGGTCACCTCAAAATGAAGCATTCGAAGGAGATAGGAAAGCTCTGCAACATGAAGTAACTCTCCCACCTTTTTATATGAGTAAATACCCCATAACTCAAGACCAATATCAAGCAATTACGAGTAGTAATCCTTCACATTTTAGAGGAAGAAACCGTCCTGTAGAATTTGAGATTTCTACATCTTTCCCATTTAATAAAGTAATTCGGGATGATGCCACAAAATTTTGTCAAAAGTTATCTGGAAAAACAGGTAAAAAATATAGTTTACCGAGTGAGAGTCAGTGGGAATATGCTTGTCGCGCAGGAACAACTACACCTTTCTATTTTGGAGAAACTATAACATCTGAATTAGTTAACTTTGATGGCGAGTGTCCTTACGGCAATGCTTCTCAAGGAGAATATAGAAGAGAAACAACAGATGTGGGTATTTTTCCACCCAATGCCTTTGGTCTATATGATATGCACGGTAATATCTAGGAATTGTGTGCTGATGAATGGCATGACAACTATGAAAATGCCCCTACAGATGGTAGCATTTGGCTAGATGGAATAGAAGAACGTTCACCAATGCGTGGCGGTTCCTTCAACGACTACCCTCAATACTGCCGTTCCGCACATCGCTACGACCCCATTGATAACCGTCACGGCCGCCTCAGCCTTGTTGGTTTTCGTGTAGTGTGTTCTGTTGAGAGATTCTCTTAGCCCTTTTTTCTCTTCTCCTTTGGCCTTTTATACGAATTTAATGTATCCCCTCAATAATTCGGAGTAGGCAATGATACAGCTAACCATGACCAACCGAAGGAATTCAGAGGGGACTAAGCTCTAATTTCGACCGTGGAGGGGGAGTAGCTAGGGACACCCTTATCCAACGTACCTACAGTCAGAAGAATAATTGATATTATAGCAATGAGCACTCACATCTTTACATATTACTATCGCATTTAAGTGTAGTACAATTTTACGCTACTATCTACCAATACTTTCAAATATATTACATTAGTAGCAACTTGTACCATGTAAATATACCAGCGCACGTTGCTATAACTTACAATGCAGAATGCAAAGAAGGTTATTACCTTTGTTTGTGTTAATTAGTTAATTACTGAAGTGTCGCCTAGGTATGGTATTAATGTATGGGAATTAGTATTAAATACGACATCCCTAGAAGTTAATCATTTCAATATAAGATAACTAGACAGTGCAAAGTTCTCCCAAGAACTATTGCTAGCTAAGGCTTACAGCTATCTTAATGTGAAAAACTCTAAAAATTGAACTATAGGTGTTTTAAGATAGCCCCTGTAATACTTTCAGTCTTTAAAGCCAATGATTTTTAGGAAAAATTTAGCAGAACTTTGTACTCTCCAGTAAGATAAGCAGCATAATTTAAGTTAATAAAATTGGTATGAATTGGCTAAATGTATTTGATTTCTAGAGAAATTATTTGAGAAAAAACAAATATTTGTACAAAGAAAAATCAAGATTAAATTAAAACGATGAACCAGAAATTACAAAATATTCAAATATCTAATGGAGCAACTTTGGAAAACTCCATTCCCATTAGTTTTGGTAACGATACTCAAGCAATAGAAGCAACAAAAAAGGGAGTAGCTCTATGCGATCGCTCACATTGGGGACTAATCCAAATTTCTGACGATGATCGTCTACGGTTTCTCCATAACCAAAGCACTAATAACTTCAATATTTTACAACCAGGACAAGGTTGTGAGACAGTTTTCGTCACACCTACTGCTCGCACCATTGACTTAGCGACAGCTTACGTTACAGAAAGTGCCATTTTTTTACTTGTCTCTCCCACCCGTTGTCAAAAGTTAGTAGAATGGTTTGACCGTTATCTCTTCCCGATGGATAAGGTAGAAGTAAAAGATATCAGTAGTGAATACTCTATATTTAGTCTCATCGGAATAGAGAGCAAAAACTTGATAGCAAAATTAGCAGCTACAACTCCCTCAAATGTACCCCATGCTAGTCATCAGTTAATAAGTCTGAAAAATTTACAAGTTAGGGTTGCTGTCGGCAGTGGGTTAACAACAGAGGGATACACCTTAATAATACCCGTGAATAATGCTGCTGAAGTTTGGCAAATGTTGGTAGAAGCAGGAGCAGTACCAATAGGCGATCGCTCGTGGCAACAACTGAGAATACAACAAGGTCGTCCCGCACCAGACTATGAACTTACAGATGACTACAACCCTTTGGAAGCAGGCTTATGGAATACCATTTCCTTTGAAAAAGGTTGTTATATTGGTCAAGAAACCATTGCCCGTTTAAACACATATAAAGGTGTTAAACAAAGACTTTGGGGAGTGCGTTTAAATGGGAAAGCAGAATTAGGAAATGTAGTAAAAATTGGGGATAAAAAAGTTGGGAAATTGACAAGTTGCACAGAAACTAATGATGGTTATTTTGGTTTAGTTTATATTAGGACAAAAGCAGGAGGAGTAGGTTTAAAAGTGCAAGTGGGAGAGATAGAAGGAGAAGTAGTTGAAGTACCTTTTCTGACACATCAATATATTGATAGTTAGGAGATTTTTGGCACAAATAATACAATAATTATCAAAAACTTTTCTACTTTACTATTGAGCAAATGTATAAAATCTTATTGCTCACCTAAAGTAGTTTAAATGTTTAGTAGCTTATATTACAATACGGTTCAGATAAGACGAAAACTTCCATGATATAGAACCTATTAAATAGGCTTTTCAGACTACAGAACTGCAAAAAAACCCTTAACTGAACTCTATTGGCTTATATTATTTTTTAGGAGGTACTGGATCATAACCACCTGGGTTAAAAGGATGACAACGTAAAATTCGCATAATTGCCATTGAACTACCTTGAAAAATTCCAAATCTTTCTATAGCTTCCATCGCATATTCTGAACAAGTTGGTTGAAAACGACATGATGGAGGTAACATTGGTGAAATGAAAATTTTGTAACCTTTAATTAATCTAATTAATAATACTTTCATATCCAAATAAAAAGTCTAGCTAAATTTTGTTAACAAAAGATATCTCCGCTTAATGCTTAGAATCCTTGAAGAATTTACTCTTACTGAATTTATTGCTTAATGCTTAATATTGATATATTATAACATAATACTCATTATTTAAACTGTGATTTTCTCTTGTTTGGTTAAACACATAGCAATTCCTTTTTCATAATAAGCTGCCTCATTAATAAAAACTGGCCATACAGGAGTTTCTTCTTGATAAGAAATTGTTTGATTATCAAAAGTTAAAAACATTGGCTCACCTGGACTTAATTTTTGATAATCTCTCCCTTGTAACTGGGGATGAATCATTGCTACTATTTCTCCATCCTCATTCTTAGGATAATCCACACATTTTAAATGTTTATAAATGACAAGATCCCTATTTATAGGATGTAGCTTACCTTCATTAAAATGTTCAATAAAATCTAAACTTATCTGAACTAATTTTTCTGTTTTATAAAATAAATCTGCCTGCAAAATTCCTTGAGCTATGGGACCTACTTCAATGGAAAAACCACCTTCACAAATAGAATTTATAAAAGAATTTTCTCTTTCTGGATTAAAACAACTATAAACTTTTACATTGGGCTCAACTGAACTTAAATAAGCAGCAATTTTTAAGTTAAAGGGATAATAATTTACCAAAATAATTGTTAATCCCATGTTAGCAGTAGTACTATGCAAATCCAAGATAAAATCAAATTTAGGGTTTCCTTTTGGTCCTAGTATTTGATTAATCAATTTGGCTCTATTTTCTTCATAGTTAAGGTTTGTATTATTTTCTAAATCCTCCATTTTAAAACAACGATTTAAATCTGTATCAATGTATCTTTTTACTAATTCAAATCCTTGAGGATTAGCTAATAATATTTTAGTATCAAAATTTTTTCTGTTAATCAAGTCTGGAAACTTTTCAAATTTTCTTATAAGGTATATTCCTGTAAATTCATTTCCATGTGTTCCTCCGACAATTGCTAATTTATTAATTTTTTTCATTATACTAAATTTTCATTATTTACCCATACTTAATTCTTTATTGTATCGAACTAACTCTGATTATTTTCTAATTCTTTAGAGATGGTACTAGGTAGATTTTTATAAAAAGTTTCTAAACTACGACTATCCCCTACATAACGCCAATGCCAAGGTTCATAACCCATACCTTTTTGATTATCAACAGGCATCATTTCAAAACTAAAGTAGGCAGCATTATTTTTTAGCCACTGAAAAGCTAGTGTATTTTCAAATGCTTCATTTTGGTAAGTTTCAGGTGCATTTTGATCACCAATATCAACAGCATAACCTGTTATATATTCCCCAGAACTTAGAAGTGAAAAGTTATTAGTCGAATTTTCCTCAATAATATCAGTATTTTTTACCCAAGCTTCTAACTCAGATTTAGACTGAAATCCTCTTAAAGCTACTAAATTAATACCATCATTTCTAGCAGCATAAAGCATGTCCTGAAACTTTTTTGCTGCATTGATTTGTAATCTAACATCACTATCAGCAACTATATATTCTAGTTCTATTTCTGCTATTTGTGAGTAAGGCAAATTTGCAAGAGGATTTTTCTCTGGTTCAATTAGATAAGTTTTTTCTGTAGAAGAATTAGCCACTTCAATACCATCAGTTTCAGTTTTCGGTAATGAAGCATTAACTTGGTTAAGATTAGATTGAATTTGTAACCCTAGAGTAACTACTCCTAACAGAAGAACTATTCCTGCCAAACTCCAAATCCATTGTTTTTTATTAATTTGAATGGGAATAATTTCTTCATCCTTTTGAGGATCTCGCACTGCTTCGGGAATTTCATCCACAATAGTTTCCTGGATTAATGATAAATTTTCTGACAGACTTTCCTTATTCAAAGCTTTACTCCTGGTGCTAAATTGCAAAATCATTTTCACTCTAAAATATTACAGGGAAGTTTAGTTTATTTTATAGGATTCTGTTTCAAATCCCGAAATATAATACCAAAGTTAGTGTCGCAGTCTCTAGAACATTTGTAGCTAATATAAATTTACCCGTTTGCTTTTTTTCTGGTCAATTTTCTTGATTTGACTCCTGATTTTAATGTGCAATACTAATACCACCAGAATTAAACTGTGCTATCCAAAATTCTAAATCAGGATCAGCCATTTTCTCTTTTACCCTTGCTTTAACTTCCTCTGCTTGAGATTGAGATTCTGTTAAAGCAAACATAGTTGGTCCTGAGCCGGACATCATAACTCCTAATACATTCTGGGAGGCAAAAGTTTCTCTTAATTTTAATAATTGGGGATATTCTGGTAAAGCCACCTTTTCTAGATCGTTATGCAGTAGTTTGCCAACTTCCCTGTGGTTGTGCTGAGCGATCGCCGATACCATTGGTCTAGAATGCACTCTTTGCCTACTATTTTCCTGACTTTCTGTATTGGTGAGATAAGTATGACCGAACTCTTGACGATAAGTTCGGTATGCCCAAGGTGTAGAAATAGAGAGATTTTTATATTTAGCTAAAACCACATAAATATGGTCTAAATTTGGCAGTGGGGAAAGCATTTCACCTCGCCCAGTTGCC
>JAKQYG010000239.1 GCA_023356515.1 Trichodesmium sp. MAG_R04
TTTGGTTGCAGGAGTTACGTCCAGAGTTGGATGTTGATGCTTTGATTTATATTGCTCATTGTCCAGAGCGGGTTTTGCCTGGTCAGACTTTGAAGGAGTTGGTTGTGAATGACCGGGTGATAGGAGGGGTTAATTCTGCTTCGGCAGATAAGGCGGCTGAGTTTTATCGTAAGTTTGTGACGGGGGAGGTTTTGTGTACTCTTTCCCGAACAGCGGAGTTGGCTAAGTTGGCTGAGAATGCGTTTCGGGATGTTAATATTGCTTTTGCTAATGAGTTGTCTATCATTTGTGATAAGCTTGATATTAATGTGTGGGAACTTATTAAGTTGGCTAATCGTCACCCACGGGTGAATATTTTGCAGCCTGGGCCTGGGGTTGGTGGTCATTGTGTGGCGGTTGACCCTTGGTTTATTGTCGATTCTGCACCGGAGGAGGCACGGTTGATTAGGACGGCTAGGGAGGTAAATGATAGTAAGCCTGATTTTCTCGTGGCTAAGGTTAAGGAGGTGGCAGCTAGGTTTAAGGAGCCGAAAATTGCTTGTTTGGGGTTGAGTTATAAGGCAGATATTGATGATTTGCGCGAGAGTCCGGCGCTGAAAATCGTTGAGAGTTTGCTGGCATCTCAGCTTGGGCAAATTTTTGTGGTTGAGCCGCATCTTAGAACCATGCCAAAAACCTTAGAAAATCAGGAAAACTTAGCTATAGTTGATTTAGACACTGCTTTATCTAAATGTGACATAATTGTGTGGTTGGTTAATCATAGAGAATTTTCTCAGGTTGATATTAATTCAATTCAGACAAAAATCTGGTTAGACATGGTGGGCAAGAATTTGTAATTTTTTGCAGATAAGTCTTTCTTCATACAAATTGTTTTTACTTAAAATAAGTGATCTATAAAATAAGGAAATTTTTTAGTTATGAGTGTTTTTATTGCTAAGTTTGATTTTGTTGAAGCTGAAAAAAACTTGAAAAAATCAATGTTTACGGACTTTCTGCCTTTTCCTCCGAGTAAAGTCTCGGAAATATCTATTGGTCGTTGTCAACTCATTCAGTTTAGTTTTGAAGCGGCATTAGATCGAGATATAGTTTCTTTTGATGATGAATGTTTTGTTGCAATTCATGGCTACGGTTCAAAACAATTAGAGAATAGGGTTTACAAAACTTTGAGAAGTGACACCACAATTGGGGATCAGTTCTCAGAAAGCTTTTGTGCCCTAGTTCTTGAACCTAATAGACTAATTGCGTTTTCATCAATTACTGGTGTTGAACAGTTTTTTATTTATGAAACTACTGAAACAGTTTATGTAACTAATAGGCATAATCTTTTGTCTCCTTTTTTAGACAAGCCATCTTTTTCCAAGAAATCTTTTATGTGGATGGTAGGCAGAGGGCATATAGGTGATTTTGGATTCTTTTTAGAGGGCATATATAGAACGAAGCCAAACCACAAGTATGTTATTAGCAAGGAAGCAACGAAAGTAGAAGTACCAAACAATTCATTTCTATTTGAACCCTTAAAAATAGGTGATGTAGTTCAAGAAATTAATTCAATAAGTGAGTATTTTGCAGAAATTATTAATGGCATTACTGCAGCTAAATCATTTTCGATTAGTGGAGGCAAAGATAGTCGTGCTATTCTAGGGATGCTAGATCGTTTTGGTATAACATCAGATATAAGTTTGTCCACCCACGGAGAGGCATTTGCTCCGGACGTAATGGCGGCAACTGACTTGGTTAAATGTATGGGTCTCGACAGACAGCATATAGTTAACAATAATTCTCCCAAGGTAAACACTAGCTTATTGTTTTCAAAGAAAATAGCTAAAGACATTACACTCGATTTTATTGGTTCATCTTTGTCCGACTTTAAAGATCTACAGCTTAATTCAAATATACTTATTGGTGGGCATGAAAATGGTTTTAAGAAGCGAGCGAATAAAAAATCTCTGGAACAATACATAGCATCTAGACGATGGTGGCTCAACAATCTTGATATTTTAGGAGCAGATGCATTTGAATTGATTCAGTCAGAGTACACCTCTGAACTACAAGAATTATTATCTTTTGTTCCAGTGAATAGGTACAGTCAAGTTGACTTAGTAAATTTTAGAACTACAACGTTTGTTGCATCTAATCTAACTAATTTTCATATTTCACAAAATCAAATTCATCCTTTTTTAGATGGTCGTTTCTATCGGCTACTATGTGGGGTTCCGGATACTTTGCTTGATTCACAATTTATCCACTATTTGCTAATGCGAAACTCTTCATATCCAATTGAAGCGATACCTTTTGCAAATGATGAGTGGCCTCAAAGTCTTTATCAAATAGTAGCGGGGCATGAGTTTGATTTTCGAGACCCCAAGCCTGTAGAACCCTATCGTTTTAATCAAGCATTTCCGTCTCAAAAAGGCTTTGGTCTCTACGAATGGAGGATTCAGCTAGCACAAATATCGACTAATTTCACTAAAGACTACATTATAAGCAATCGGTCTTTTTTCGACTTTATTAATTATGAAACTTTTAACAGCTTGATGGATAAACCTGTTGATTCTTTATCTAATGGGATGGAGATAATGCTCCGTTTATCCCTGTTTAAAGTTTCACTGCTTCATCATTTTGGAACAAGATCTCTCAATTTCAGCCATAGAAATTCAATTGCGACTGAAGTTGAATCACTTATATTTCATAATTCTTCCTTGACTCCTACGACCGTCATAGATAGATCGACATATCTAGAAGATAAGTTGTCACTATATGAGGGATCAATAGCGTCAATGGCAAGAAAACTACACCGAGTAAGCCAAAGTAATGCAGATAATTATAGGAATATTTATCAATTTTATGAATCCCTTGATAATCTAAATTCAAGTGCTGAGGAAAAAAATAATATTTTAAGTTCATTTGGTTTGCGAGTAATTCCTCCAGAAGGCATAGAAATCTTCTCAGAGACTAACTGTCAAAAAAGAATTAAGATTACTGGGAAAATGTTAAAATCAAACCTAGAAGGTAAACAAACTTTGTTGGTTGCGTTTGTTAGCAACAAGAAGTTTTGTCCTCCGGGTTTTGTCTATTCTGATGCAGGTGCTTTTTACTTTTCATATCTTGGATATGATATATACCCAGATTTTAGCGCTGAAATTGAAATTACTCAAGAATTAGATTTTGTTATTGTTAAGATTATGCCATGGTATAATAGAAGAGACATTTTAATCAGTACGGATACTATAGCAATAGCAATATAAACATAGGGGAAATAATCACTATGAATCAACATGGTAAAGAAATTGAAGCATTAACTTTAAAAATCAATAAAGCCCGAAGGAATTTGAGAGAAGGAACTAGAGAGTGGAAAGAAAAAACCGGGTCTCCTTATATCGACTATGCACTAAGATTAGAGAATAAACATTTAGATGGTTGTGTACTTTTACCAGACAGACTAGAACTTTTAAAACTTTTGCCTAAAAAAGCTTTATGCTGCGAAGTAGGAACTGATCAAGGGAGATTTGCTAGACAAATTATAAAATCTTGTTTTCCCAAAGAATTAGTTATAGTAGACATTAGTTTTGAGAGATTTGAGTATGATGAATTTAGGGAGGTAGATGTACAAGGTGCAGCCAAGACTTACGAGATGGACTCTGTTGAATGTTTATCGTCTTTTCCAGAACGCTACTTTGACTGGATATATATTGACGGCGATCACTCCTACGAAGGAGCTAAACGTGACTTAAACATAGCAATGAATAAAGTTAAAAATGAAGGATATATTGTTTGCAATGATTATACAACGTGGTCAGTTTCTAGTATGACTAAGTGTGGAGTCGCTAGAGCAGTTAATGAGTTTTGCCTAAACTTTAACTGGAAGTTTGTTTACTTT
The DNA here is from genome assembly GCA_023356515.1 of Trichodesmium sp. MAG_R04. Taxonomy (GTDB): domain Bacteria; phylum Cyanobacteriota; class Cyanobacteriia; order Cyanobacteriales; family Microcoleaceae; genus Trichodesmium. The sequence goes on from JAKQYG010000239.1 coordinate 3,878, forward strand.
GCTTTACAAGGTAATATGTATTATGATGTAGCAATTAAAAGGTTATATTGACAAGTAATATAAACTGGTTAGGGTTGCTATATTATTCCTACCAATTCATTATTCGATCTGCAACAAATTTGGAGCGGATTTTTTCTCGCACTTTACTAAACATAAATTGCTGGCTTTTTCCAAATGCTATTTGAGAAGCTTGACTATAAACTTCTTGATTAGATAGAGCCAAATCTACTTTGGCACAGAACTCGTCCTCTGTATTAGCATACAGAGGATAATCTTTCCCATATAGAGATTCATTAATTGGATTTCGATTTAAAATCACAGGTTTTCCTAAGGAGGAATACTCAAGAGTCTTTGTTGATAATTCCAGACTCCGATCAAACTCTGGACTGCGCCAAGATATACCTAAAGAACATTCTTGAATTATTTTGAGAACTTCATTTCTAGTTATTTCATAGTATATTTTAATGCGCTTATCATCATTATTTTGTAGTATATTATTGAGTTCTTTTGTATAACTAGGTTGATCATTTATCATTATTTTAGCTACTATTAAATGCAAGTTATAATTCCTACGATGAGCTAATTTATATTTAAATGCTTTAATAATTTCAACTGCATGATACCCAGCAGACAACTTGCCACAGTAAACCAAGTTACAGTTTATACGCTTAAAATAGATATTGTTTCTTTCCACGTCTTTAATCATTGGAGGCAAAATAAAAATTTTGTCTTTGTGTATCCCCCGATTAACATAATTATCTGCCAAAAGTTCTGTTTGAGCTGCAATATACTTGCTATTATTTAGCACTTTGAGATATTCTTGTTTTATGCTACTAAGGCTATAGAAAATGCTCTTTTTGATAGTATCCTTTTGATCTTTTAAAAAGTTCACAGCGTGAGAACTTCTGATACAGATTGTGTCAAATTTTCTGTTTTTATCTAAATAAATGAGACATCGAATTGAATCTCTAGCTGTTAATTCCTTGTAGTTTTCAAATTGTGATAATAAACCTTCTCCTGCAAACGGGTCGATAATTTCTATACTGTTAATTTCCTCAATATTGTTGACGACTGTTGAAGTAGATAGTGATGATTTTAGAAGTAGGCATATTTTAAAAGTTTTTTCAATTGCCAAGGTGTTAATTAGTGAAGTCAACCAAATTGAAGAGCCATCTATAATATTTAAGTTGATATCAGCATAAAGCAAAATCCTGGTAAAATCTCTTGTGGAATAGACTAATTTGCTAGAAAAAGAAGAAGGCTTGTTCAGTAATAAATTGTCCCATTGTTCAGATATAACTTGAGCATCAAAGTTTCTTTGAGCATATTCCTTAACCTCTTCCTGTAAAGAAAAACGTAACGATTCATCTTGGTTTAAAAAGTGAATTCGTCTCACTATATCGTCAACAGATTCACAGCAATACCTTTGAGGATATAGTGAAGCAGCAGCATAATTATGATAGAAGCCTCCGGAAATCATAGGAATTGTAGCTGAAGACATTCCTTCAGCTACAGCCTGGTGAGATCCTTCTACGTCACTCACGGATAAAACGTATCCAACGTTCTGAAACCATTCTGGTACATTTTGTCCATATCCCTCAAAAAAAACACAACCCTTCAATTCCTTGGATTCTATCCGCTTTAGTAGGGGGTTGTAGTAATCTTTTTCTTCTTTATTTTGCCATATCCAACTGAGTTCAGATGGATGTTTTCCTTTGATAAAAAGTTTGTAATTTGAACTTTTCCTTCTGAGTTTAAGCAATACTTCAATGGCCAAATCTAGTCTTTTGGTTTTGGGAAGATACCCTAAAAACCCAAGATTGTACTCGCAACCTTCTTTTTTAGCTAAGTTGAATTTTTGGGTATGGATGCAATTATAGATTAGGTGGCAATTTGTCTTTATATCAAATTTATCCAGAGCAGTCTCTCTCATCTTTGGCGCAATAAAAATAATGCCATTCACACTTTTCCATTCAACTTGAGCTGGATATTCAGTAAACAGCTCAAACTTGTGAAGCCGAATAAACATTTTTTGAGAAGGCTTTTTATGTTGAGAGTACCATACCGCATTTCCAACACACCACTCGCAGATAATGATATTCGCTTGTTCTAAAAGTTTATTACTTAAAGCCTGATCATGTTTTTTAGTTGCCTTCCATTTATCTACCAAAACTTCACAGTGATCACTGTAATATTCTATCAATGGCGTGACAAACCTTAAATCATGTCCTGCGAAAAGAATTGTTGTATTTTTAGTAAGTTCTGTTGTAATCATCCTTTGGGAAGTTGTAGCATAAGTAACCATCTGATTCCATTCAGTTAAGTCACTTAGTAAATCTATATCTATATCTTTACGTTCCTTTGTCGAAATCTGTGCAAACTGCGTCACCCAATCAGAAACAGTTTCAGCTCTCAAGTAAGGGGTATATTCCAAGGACTGCTCTAACAAACTTACCATTTGGGAATTCTCGCCTTGCTGATACTTTTCCCAAGCTTCCCTAACCAAAGATTGATAACGCTTTTGCTTTTCCCTATAGCTCATATCAGTGTACATTATCCTAAATATCCTTCCACAATTTCCAATATTCTCTCTGCTGCACGACCATCTCCAAAAGGATTAATTGCATTAGCCATTTTCTCATAAGCTTCCCCATCACTCAGTAATTCTGTTGCTGCTCCAACTACCAATTCCTGATTAGTCCCCACTAATT
>JAKQYG010000024.1 GCA_023356515.1 Trichodesmium sp. MAG_R04
TAGTAGAGCTTGAAGTTGCGATCGAACTAACTCCCGTAATTCCTGACGAGAAATAGTGGCTACGGAAGGGGATAAATAGTTATTATCTTCAATCAAAGCTAACCCTCCTATAATATAGATTTCTGAATCCAGTTTAGGGGCTAAGGGAACTTTTTAATCCTTAAATTCCTAATTTTCAGGGAGGTTGTTTAGAAAAAAACTGATAATTTATCGGAAAAAATACTCTACAAGACCTACCCCAAACTTTCTACTTTTTTGTTTCTCCTTTCTTCTTTTACAAACCACTACATTTATCTTGAGCAGAAATAGTCACTCCAATAAACAGAGATGTGTCTCCTGCTAACCTGGTTAAAATATCTGTAATTGTAGTAATTTTACGCTTAGTCACAACATATTCATTGACTGTTTTTTGCCACTCAGAATCATTAGCAGGTAAAATCATTCCATAAGAAATACAGGTAAGTGGTCTATTTGGCTCTAAAGCATATTGATTTTCTTTTAATCCTTGTCGGAATGCCTCTCCTACTAATAAAATTCCGTCACTAGCAAAAGCATCTATTGTCCCAGATATAGCATTTTTAACTGCAGTTTCTCTTCCCGATGCACCTCGATAAACTTTTTGTTCTGCCAATTGATATCGACTATCAATAAATTTTTTTGTGAGAGAATCATTGAGAACCCCAATTAAAATTCCTTCCAAAAATCCATCGGGATTAACTGTTAGTCTTCTGTCTGGTTTCATCATTAAATATGTGCCAGTTGTGAAGAAACGTTCAGAATATATAACTCCTGTTGGTGGATTTTTTCTGATAGTATTAGGACCACATTCTAGATGAACTCGATTATTAACTACACTGGAATGACGTCCTTGTAGTGAATCTTCATCTAGAATAGTTTCTAATTTTTTTATGGTAATAGTTCGGTTTAATTTTTGTTCTAAATTTTCTTTAAATCCATTCATTAATTCTGGACAAATTCCTTTCCATTTACCGCCATAAATATAACCAAAAGGAGTAGCATCCTTTCTCATGCCAACTTTTAGCACACCAGTTTTTTGAATTTCTTGTAATACTCCTTGTGCCCTAGCAAATCTAGGATTTATGACAGCAAATATAATACTAAATATGATTATTGCAAGTTTGCTTTTCATTATTGACCTCACATCAAAATTATTAATATCATTCTCGTTCAAATTATTTACAGTTTTTTGTTGGATCATGATAATTTAAAGATTATACAATAAAATGAATAAATGTCAATAACCTAGAATAGACATATTGAAAATAAAAAATAAGGTCATTTTAGTTATCAGTTATCAACTATCGGTGATGAGTTGTCAGTAGCTATGTCTAAAGCCAGAGGCTTAAAATACTGAAGTTTATTTTTTTTTAATACCTTTAAAAGGGGAAGCTTAAGACATTATTTTTTTGTCAAATTATTATAACTAATTAGATAAAAGCTATAAGCAAATGAATCAGATATAAAAATCTATTAACGACCGCAAAAAAAATAATTATTGAAATCACTTATTAAAAGCTCATAAAGCCAATCAAAAAGATTGAAAAAATAAAACTAGTTATAAGCAGATAAACAAAATAAATTACATATTTTAGAAGCGGAAATTTTTACTGTATAAGAATCTATTGTATAAATAATTATGTTTAGATGCTTAATGATTAATATTGCTAACGTGATCGGCAAAACATAGCTCCGAGAACCCACTCTGTGAGACATCTTAGGAATGGGGAGAAAATATGAACCACAAATATTGGCGCTTGAGTATTGCACTGAAATACTCCTGTACAGAAAATCACCAAAGTTAATAAATCCTTATTCCTTAATTCACGTTATACAATCCCTATTTTCGGGAGAGCGATCAACTTCGTTTTGCAATCGCGTGCTCCTCAATCAATAACTGATATATGAAATTACAGACAAATATTGTTTTGCTTTTATGCTAACAGAACTTACCCACGGGCACTACACGATGGTGAGAGCGAGTGCCAGAAATCCCCTCCCCTACATATAGCGTTTTCAAGGTGAATTTGCGTAAGTCCTGTAATTACATAAACTTTGCTATACTTAGGGTCTACTGAAAAAGTCTTTTAAGGAGCACAGGAGTAGGTAGGAACATTTTGCTACGGGACATGTTTGCGCAGCATTCCGTCAGGAAAACGCATTTTCGTTATGCAACGTCCATAGAGAGGAAAAGGGAAGGTATATATGAGGTAGTCGGATATGCTTGTCTCTTGATTTTTCTGCCATGGGAGTGCCCGAAATCCTAACTTTTTCAGCTTATACCACCGAAAAGCTGGTACTTTTTGCTGAGCAAATAAAACTAAAGTCTTTTATATGTCAATGCTTTTATCATTAATCAGCAAGCCCTACTTAGATTTTCTATTTTTAAATCAGGACTTACACAAAGGAAAGTTATTTTTGCAAACTTTTAAGCATAGCATACCTTTATAAGTATTTGGTTCTATGTGATTCATCTCATCAAATCCCAGATTATGATCTGAGGCTCAAGAGCAACTTCAGCTAAATCCAGATTTAGTATAACACCTACTACCCAACATTTAGCAACCCAATATAATAATACCAATTATATAAATTTAGGAGTAGTGGTGTACAAGTAGTGATTTTTGCAGTTAGGCTTGTAATAGTGAAATAAGTTTGATTTTAAATATCACTTATTACATGACCACAAACTTAAGTTATACCACTTATCTTAATAAGATTGTGTGATTTTATTTTTGAGTATAATGTATAGCCATATTTTAACACCTTTAGATATAATATAAGGTATTACTTACTTCATAAATTAAAATGACTTTAAAATACTCAGACAAAGCAATCACAGCCATATCAACTATTTTTTCAGAACAACATTCAACATACAATGCTAAAACTAAAAGTAAGTTAAACAATATTCAAGAACCAATTACTACTGCACCCCCAGAAGTAAAACAGATCATTGGGCGAGTATTACAACTAGAAAAAGACAGACTTTATAAAAAAACTTTTCGAATTAACGATGATATTCTCAAAATTATTAAGGAAGCTGTGCAATGAAATTAATTTCAATTATCTTGTGTAACTTTCGTCAGTTTTATGGCAAAACTCCAGAAATAATTTGTGCTTCAGGGAAGCAAAATACAACAATTATTCATGGGAACAATGGTGCAGGCAAAACAACCATAATGAATGCTTTCACCTGGGTACTGTATGAAAAATTTAGTGCTGCTTTTGCTGCAGAAACTCAATTGGTAAATAAACGAGCAATTACAGAAGCAAAACTGGGTCAAGCTATAGCTTGTTGGGTAGAAATTATATTTGAACATGATCATAAATGTTATCAGGCAAAACGTTTATGTCGAGCTTATAGAAACGAAGAAAATCAAATTGAACATGGTAAAAGTGAGCTATATATGCAGATAGCTAAAGATGATGGGCGTTGGTCTCCGCCCCCAGAACATCCTGATGATATTATTGGTAGAATTTTGCCAGAAAGTTTGCATAGATATTTCTTTTTTGATGGGGAAAGAATTGAATATATTGTTAGGGATGATCAGAAAAGTGAAATTGCAGAAGCTACTAAAGAATTATTGGGAATTGAAGTATTAAATCGTTCCATTAGACATTTAGGGGAAGCCAAAAAATCCCTAGAAACTGATTTAAGATTGATTGGTAATCCAGAGACTAAAAAGCTTTTGAAAGAAAAAAATAAAATTGAGCAGGAAATTCATAAATTATCAAAACGCCAAGCAGAAATAGAGCAAGAATTACAACATCATGGAGAATTTAAAAAAGAAGTTAATAGTCGTTTATTAGACTTTAAAGGTGCAGAAGGATTGCCTCAACAAGGAGACCAATTAAAAATTCAGATTGAAGGTATAAAAGAAAAAATAGTACAAGAAAATAATGGGTTAAAAAGAGCTATATCAACTCGTGGTTATATGGTTTTTTTACCAGAAGTAATAGCAGAATTTAGAGAACTATTTAGTCATTTAAGGGAAAAAGGGGAATTACTTACAGGAATTAATCGGCAGTTTATTCAAAATTTATTAGAAAAACAACGTTGTATTTGTGGAGCTGAATTAATTACAGATTCAAAGGAGAGAAAATTAGTAGAAAAATGGATGGAGAAGGTAGAGGTTGCTGATGTTGAAGAAACTGCAATTAGAATGACTGTACAAATGGATGAAGTTGAGAAGCAAGTTGTAAATTTTTGGGAGGAAGTTAATAGACAAAAAGAAAATATAGAACATTTACGTTCTCAGCTTTCACAGGTTGAAAATGAGTTAGAGGTAGTTCAAAAAAAATTACGCAGTTATCCAGATGAGGATATTCAAAAGTTACAAAAAAGGTTAGATGTAATTGAAATTAAAGTGGGAGATTTAAATCGAGAAACTGGTTCAAATAGTCTACAGCTAGAAACGTTGCATAAAGAAATTAAGGCTTTAGATAAACAAGTTGATCGGCAAACTATGAATGAGTTAAAACAAGTTTTATGTCAAAGAAGAATTGCTGCTACTCAGGATGCTATCGAGAGACTAAACGAAGTACAGTTACGTTTAGAAAAACAATTTAGAGTTTCTTTAGAAAAACGGGTACAAGAATTATTTTCGGAAATTTCTTTTACTCCTTATATTCCTCAACTAAATAAAAATTATGAGTTGACTTTAGTAGAAAATACTGGTGGTAACAATACTTTAGTTCCTGCTTCTACAGGAGAGAATCAAATCCTTAGTTTGGCATTTATTGGTAGTATTATTGATCAGGTAAGAGAATGGAGTCAAAAAAATACTTTAATGGGTCCTGATAGTAGCACTTTTCCTATCGTAATGGATTCTCCTTTTGGGAGTTTAGATGAGATTTATCGGCGAAAAATTGCTAAAATAATTCCTCAATTAGCAAATCAATTAGTTGTATTAGTAACTAAGACTCAATGGCGAGGTGAAGTTGCTGAGGAAATGGCTGATTATATTGGCAAAGAATATGTGCTTTCTTATTATTCCCCAAAACCAGATTGTGAGGAGGATGCTATTGAGTTAGGTGGTAAATCTTATGCTTTGGTAAAACGTAGTCCAAATGAGTTTGAATATACAGAATTGCTTGAGGTAGATGATAATGACTTTTGATTTAATTAGTTGTATTAATTTCAGATTATTCTTAACTTTAGCTTCACAAAGAAATATCAGGCTTTTTAAATACTAAAAAATGCTGTTGTGGTAAAAAATCTCTAGTATCTTGCCAAACCAAACCCACAGCTTCCATTTCTTTTTTAACCTGTTTTTCACTCATTTTGTGTAAACCCTTAATCATAATCATTGGATTTTCACTCCGATATTCCAATAAAACCACTCGCCCACCAGGTTTCAATCCCTCAACTATTCCTAACATCATTTCTCGTGGATATTCAAACTCGTGATAAGTATCAACTAATAAAGCAATATCAACACTAGATGGTGGTATCTTTGGATTATCTAAATCACCTAAAATTGTCTCAACATTAGTAATATTTTCCTCATGATTAACAAAATTAATTAACTCTAACATCTCTGGCTGTATATCTATTGCCAGTACCTTTCCCTCTGGAACTAACGGACTAATTCTAAAAGTAAAATAGCCAGTACCAGCACCAATATCTGCTACGATATCTGTTGATTTTAATTCAAGATTATTGATAGCATTTTGAGGTTTTTCTTGATAACTTCTACTATCTCTTTCTAACCATCCGGCACCTTCATGCCCCATTACTTTAGCAATTTCTCGACCCAGATAAAATTTGCCAATACCTTCAGAATTATGAATAGTTCTATATTGGTAAATTCCATCTGAATTTGTAACTATATCAGTGTTAATGGCCCAGGATGTTGATGTTAGGGCCAAAATTAGGAGCAACAGAGATAAAATGCTTCCAACCTTTTGTAGAAATTTTATGATATTTTTAGTCATAGTAAGTATCTGGTTATTTCAGTTATGAGCATACCTTACTTGGTCAGAGCTTCCCTTTTCATGTCTCGTAGCTAACGAGTTATCAATAGGGACTACTGAAGCCATCGGATTGAGACCTTATTTTTTTGGTTATAAATCAAGTTAATCTTGAACAAGAAAAATAACACTAAACATTATAAAGGAAAAATTATATGAGCAAGAGTTTTGTGGTTTATTTCTAGTTTTTGAATTTTGACAACCATTTTATAAGATTACTATATATTGTATATATGTTGGTTTGTATTAGTTTGATCAATAGATAAAAATTAGTTAATGAGATAGTAAGATTATGCGTCAAGAATATAATAAATTAGTCCGCGATCGCATCCCGGAAATTATCCATAAAAGTGGTCTAAAATACCAAACTGTAACTCTATCAGAAGGAGAATATCAGCAAGCATTACGAAATAAACTTATGGAAGAAGCTCAAGAAGTTGCTACAGCAAATAAGGCTAATTTAGCGACAGAAATAGCTGATTTATTAGAAGTAATAGATGCTTTACTCAATAGTTATGACATTTCTTGCCATAAAGTTATATTAGAACAAGATAAAAAGCGAGCAATTAAAGGAGATTTTGAGAATAAGATTATGTTGTTATGGGCAGAAAAAAAGGAAGTAAAAAGTATAAAGCATGAGAATTTATAACAAATATTTTTTGTCAATTTAATTGTAAAAATTGTAGACATCACTAGAGATTAATAGCTATTTATAGCAACTATAAATTGTAAAAAAATGCATAATATCACTTTTTAATTAATAACTAAAATTTTAAGCAATCTCTTGTAGTATTTTTGGTGATGTGTACAAAAATTAAATTTTACTAATCTTAAAAATAGGGTTTGCTGACTTATCAGAGCAATAATTACTTCTTTAAAACCACCTTAATTTTTTAGTTATGAACAGAATTAGAATTGCTAAAGATAAAGCAGATTTAGTTAAAGCTTTAACTGAGTTAGAAGGGAAAACAGGTCCGTTTAAAGCCTATGCAGATGTAATAGTATTTGCTGCCTCTTTAGCTATTAAGAAAAAAAAGCGAATTCCAGTGACAGAAATTTCGACAAGAGAACCATCTCCAATTAATATGGAGGTATTTTGGTCTAGGGGATATGGAAGTATTATTAAATTAATCGCTCTCATGGATACAAAAGATACAAAAATTCTCTCCGAAACCAATGAAGAAATAGAAGAAAATCGGATTAAAATATTTGAAGAGTATGCTAATGGAGGATTAGAAATATTACGAGATGAACTACGAGGTGCAGTAAATTATTCAGAACGTCTTTTATTAGTTTTAATTTCTGAGAGACGGAAAAAAACTCGGCCAGAAGAAGACTTTGATCTAACTAAATTTTTGGAATAAAACGAGTTTAGACTGGAGGAAATAAGAGTAATACTAAATTCAAAGTAAAATTATCAGTTTAATCCTAAAGTTAAAGTTATTGACCATGTTTCTTGTCTAAAAATTTCTATCAAAGTTCTTTTAAGCAGTAGGGGGCTACCTCTAGCCCCCAGGAATAGAAAGTGGGTAGGGTTCCTGCATACAAGGTCAGTACAGAGTGTGAGGAAGAAGGCCGAATTATAGAGAAGGTAGTCAGATATATTTTTCCCTTGATTTTTCAGCAATTCTTTTGCCTAAAATACTAATTTATTAATAGCTGATTTGTTAGGAGAAAATCTGTTACAATTCTTTATAAAGGTGAAAATAGATGCCCATAGCTATAAGTCTTTCAGGGAGAGTATTAAGGGCGACAGATTAATAAAACTTATAAATTTAATGTTAAGAAGTGCGGAATTTAGGATTAAAAGTTATCAGCAATAATAATAGAGGCTGTAATCCATCTTTTTCGTTAAAAAATCCCTTAATAGTATACTTGTGGTGTTAAATGTGGCCTGTCCCTAACCTAGTTAGAATAACATTTGCAAAACTAAAGATATATCTTATGTGACTATATTTTTATAAACTATGATGACGATGTTGAGAATTAAAAAGGGAACGCAAATTCAAGAATTATGCGAATTTTATTTGTGTCTGCTGAAGTAACTCCTTTAGCAAAAGTTGGTGGTATGGCAGATGTAGTCGGTACTTTACCCAAAGTACTAAGGAAAATGGGTCATGATGCCCGTATCCTCATGCCTTATTATGGCTTCTTAGCCGACAAGATAGAAGTTCCAGAGGAACCCATCTGGGAAGGGACCGCCATGTATCAAAATTTCAAGATTTATAATACGGTACTGCCAAAAAGTGATGTGCCATTGTATTTATTTGGCCATTCCAGTTTTTCGCCACGTCGTATTTACTATGGAGATGATGAGGAATGGAGGTTTACTCTATTTGCTAATGGGGCGGCTGAGTTTTCCTGGAATGGCTGGAAACCAGAGATAATTCATTGTAATGACTGGCACGCTGGTATGATTCCAGTTTGGATGCACGAAACTTCAGATATTAAAACCGTATTTACTATTCATAACCTAGCTTATCAAGGACCTTGGCGTTGGTACTTGGAAAAAATCACTTGGTGTCCCTGGTACATGGAAGGGCATAATACAATGGCATCAGCAGTTCAGTTTGCTGATTTTGTAACTACTGTTTCTCCCAACTATGCTAATCAGATCCAAACACCTGCTTATGGTGAACGTTTAGATGGTTTAATGTCTTTTATTAGTGGGAAACTAAAGGGCATCCTGAATGGTATCGATATGAACTTTTATAATCCAGCTAATGACAGATATATTGCTCAAACTTATGATGTCGATACTTTAGAAAAACGAGTTGCCAATAAAATTGCTCTCCAAGAAGAGGTAGGTTTTGAAGTTAACAAAGGCGCCTTTTTAGTGGGAATGATTTCCCGACTGGTAGAACAAAAAGGACTTGATTTAATATTGCAAGTTTTAGATCGGTTTATGGCTTATACTGATAGTCAGTTTATTTTGTTGGGCACAGGTGATCGCTTCTATGAAACCCAAATGTGGCAAATAGCAACTCGTTACCCTGGTCGGATGAGTGTCCAACTTTTATATAATGATCCTCTTTCCCGACGAATATATGCAGGTACCGATGCTTTTTTAATGCCCAGTCGGTTTGAGCCTTGTGGTATTAGTCAGTTATTAGCAATGCGTTATGGTAGTGTACCTATTGTGCGTCGCACAGGCGGATTATTTGATACCGTCTCTTTCTATGATCCTATCAATAATGTAGGTACTGGCTATTGTTTTGATCGGTACGAACCATTAGACTTATTTGCTGCGATGATTCGAGCATATGAAGCTTTTCGGTTTAAAGATAAATGGTACGAGTTACAGAAATGTGGCATGAGAGAGAACTTTAGTTGGGATAAATCTGCTCAAGAGTATATCAAAATATACAAATCAATACTTGCATGATCTGAAGAAGAGACTGAAATAGACAGAAAGTCTGAATTAGTACAATAATATATGAGATATTCCCCACCCTTCTAGGATGGGGACTCTTGAATCAAACAGCAATTACGAGTATAGCTTGTCTAACATTTTAGGAGTAGTGGCCCCCCCCTAAGCTCTAGAGGTAGGTTCCACTCCGAAATCCTGTAGTGAAACCGGGCTGTTTCATTTTTTGTTGCTTAAGTTAAGTTATCTAGGAATGAATTTTGCTAGACCCACTGTACAGCATAAAACTTTTCTTCGGAATTTGGAGCTTCATCAACAACATATACCAAGATTGAGTCAGTCGAACGCACTACCATTTCTCCATTTGCTAAGGCTTGTCGCCATTGTCTCCCTGTTTTCCAGGCTAAAAATTTTACCCCACTCCAACGAGGATTAAACGGGTATCCTGCAAATCCAGAACGCAGTGCTGGAATATAAGCACTATTGAATTGAGTATAGACAAATATTCCTTCTCTTAATTTAACAACCTTGAGGTTGTAATTCTGTTGCTTAAACATGGAACTCACCTCCTACTTTAGATTTGCTTAACTATTCTTAACCTATCATAATACAGGCATTAAACAAATCCATGTTTATCAGTTAAATTGCACCTAAGATTAAATCAATTCAGGAAAGTAATCTAAATTTTTTGGCTACACATACGGGGGCAAGATGTCCCCACTACATGATTTCCATTTGCCCGAAATCTATTGTCAATTAGGATGTTATCTCTATTTCATTAGTTTGGTATAGACTGAGGGCCATCCTTATCCAACATTGTGTTTGATAACCTTCTTTTCCCACTATATCTTTGTTTAATTTGTTTCACCCGATTTACTAACTCCCCACCTTTTTCCTGATTTATCATCGCCAGAAAATTAGCAAAACCCTCTATTGCAGTTTCATATGCTCACCATTACCCTACCTCTTACCTTGGGATCCGTCTTTTTGTATCTGATACAAACCGCAACTTCTTCAACTTTTTCCGAGAAATAGTCGGAAATTCATTCACCACAACACTGGTAACCTCAAGTTGACTAGACTTGCGTCGAATAATTCTTGTCTTTTTTTTCTTTATTCACGGTAAACTCTTCATGGTTGATGATAGACTCAGTACGTCCTATGATATTGCAAATGTGTCGGAGACTATCTCCCGAACCAGAAAAAGTTAAGTCATCAGTATAACGAGTATAAACAAAGCCAAGTTCGGCTGTCATTTAACTCAGATGTTTATCCAAGTGACGACAAATTATATAGTAATTGTCGGCGATCGCTCTGAGCTACATAATAAGTTTGGCTGTCTAACTCCACTTCTACCACATCGGGTTCACTACAGAGGAGGGCAAGAATAGTCACAGCAGCTTCAGAATAACCCAATGAAAAAAATAATCCTTTGACCTGCTACGAGCATATAATTCTTTGGGGGAGCTTAGCTGATCCTATCAGTTATTATTGATCAGTATCTCTAGTCACAGAGAGGTCTAAAAATCCCAAATTCCCCTTTTTTTTCTTGCTTTGAAAAGGAATGAATTCAGGATATTTTCCAAATTAGTTCTTCTTTATTCAAGTTAATCCTACTTTTTTAAGAGCTTTTTCTGCTGCACTTTTTTCAGCTTCTTGTTTGCGACGTCCTATACCAATACCATATAACTTTCCTTTCACTCTAACTTTAGCAGTAAATCTTTTAGCATGATCTGGACCATCCCCATTATTAGATTCATATTTAGGATTTTCTCCAAATTTTTCCAATGCCCACTGTTGAAATTTACTTTTAGTATCTATTAAATCATTTCCTGATGAATTATCTTCAGAATTAGAAAAAATTATAGCATCTGCAACAGGTAGAAAAAGTTTCTTAATAAAAGGTCTAACTTTTGTCAGATTTGAGTCAAGAAAATAGGCTCCAATTATTGCTTCAAAAGTGTCACTAAGTAAAGCTGGATTTTCTCTCCCACCATCTTTTTCTGCACCTTTACCTAAGCGCATTTTTGCACCAATTCTTAATTGAACTGCAAATTTTGCTAATTGTTTTTCATCTACTAAAAGTGAGCGGAGGCGAGTAAGTTCTTTAGGTTTTAGATCGTGGTCTTCTTTGTATCTTCTATATAGCAATTCTCCTACTAAGAAACTTAGTACGGCATCACCGATAAATTCTAGACTTTCGTTGTCTTCGTTATTTCCAAAATTTTCGTTTAAATAGGAACGGTGTGTTAGAGCTTGTTGAAGGAGTTTTGGATTTTTAAATTCAGGTATTTTATCTATCGAATGAATTATTTTTACATTCTTTTCATATTCTTTGTTTAGTTCTCTACTTTTACTTAGCATAATAAATTTTTGAGGTTTAAATCTATATTATTTTATTAGTCAGATACAACGCTTGCCGTTGTTATTAGGTATACCTACGGGAGCAAGATGTCATCAATACATGATTGTCACCATTTACCCTGTAAATCATTTTCCAGAAATCAGATACAGTCCTTTTCATTATTATTAATTAGTATCTTCTGAAAAAGTATTTTTAAGAATTAGGGACGTTGCAGGCAACGTCCCTACATAAGAACAGGGAATGTATAGGTAAGGTAGTCGGATATATTTATCCCTTGATTTTTTTGTTGTTAGAGTACCCAAAATACTAACTTCTTGAGCTTGAAGGGCTGAAAAATCGGCACTTTTTTTGACAAAAAAACGCTAAAACATTTATAAATCAATGCTTTCAGATTTAATCAGCAAGCCCTAGATACACCTACGTGAGCAAGATGCTATCACTGCATCGCTAAGCTAATGTCTCATCAATTGTAGACAGGCATGGCCTACTTTTTGATTTTTTCTATAGTAAAGAAAACATTTTAACATACTCCCACACTAAGCTAATGCTATAGTGTGGGCTTCTGGCTTCCCAGTCTCATTACTCCGTCAGACTTCATGAGCTTTAAGAACGGAATGTTCTACCGCCCCGTTTTTTATATTTATTGCTGCGTTTACATCACGGTCTATTGCTATACCGCAGTGCTCACAAGAGTGAGTTCTTTTGGATAATTTTTGGGAACTTTTTCACCACCCTGTTATGCGTTCTGATTCACAGCTATAGTTTTCACTCCAGCATTTTCGACTTTGAGAGCAAGAATAGACAGGAATTGATCCCCAGATAGTTTCATTAATTGACTTACTAAACCAGGTTGAGTGTTAACCGTTTAATATTTAAGCAATTGTTAACAATAAGATCAGATTTTGATAATAAATCATTGGCTGTTTTAAAATGAAAATCTTTCCATCTTGTTCATATTAGAGTTTTGGGTAACTCTATGAACAGCTCTTATTCTTTTGAACTATTTACTTAAATAAATATTTATCCATGATAGTACGGATTACTTAAAAACTAGAATAACCAACCATAGATAACAATTTGTTAGTATAGACCATTGGAATTATAACAGAGATATAAAATTTTCGCCAATATTTCTCAGATTATTTTTTTTGGACTAGCCTTCATAGTCTATTGAAATGTGGCCTTAAATTAACTGACTAATAATTTTACTTAAATATTGAGAAGCGATCGCTTCTCAATATTTAAGAATCAAATAAACTATGGAACAACAATGATCAAAAGTTAGATACTTACCAATACTGAATACTTAATTTTTTTAACCATATATTTTTGACAAAATTTTCAGAAAATTTTCCGTAATTATATCCCTATTAACTTCTGTGAATATAGGTACATGAACAAAAATACATTTACTTTTTAAACCAGATTCATAAAGATACTTTAAAACGGAATAATATAAATCTTCACAAACAAATTTTCCCCCATCGTTACTGATCTCAATTCCATCTAAACCGAGTAGTAAATTTGACAAATCAACAGAAGTTTTCATCACTTTTGAACCAGAATTTGCCTGAGATTCTATTGTGAGAATTTCTCGTTTTTCTGCCATGCCACAACAAATAATTATATCGGGGTGAATTTTTTCTATTTGAGAAATCACAATTTCTGGAGCAATTTTAGAATCAACAGGCAATTTTCTGATAAAATTTAGACAATAATCAGTTGATTTTTCAGAAGATATCAGAGCCAGTAAATCATCAGAAGAATTAGATTTCTGTTCTGGTTTCCAAATATCAAACGATGTTAATAAAACTTTTATTTCCATCTTTAAATCTATACAACAAAATCAAAAAAAGTTTAATTTTTTTTTATTATAATTCATTATAATCAATTTTTGCCTATAATATTAAAGTTTCCAAACATAAAACAAGGAAAATAAATTTATGCCAACTATTGCAGTTATAGATTATGATATGGGTAACTTGCACTCTGTTTGTAAAGGCTTAGAAAAAGCAGGAGGAAACCCTAGAATCACGGATTCTCCAAGAGAAATAGACAAAGCTGATGCAGTAATTTTACCTGGAGTAGGGTCTTTTGACCCGGCAGTACAACATTTAAGAACACGTAATTTAGAAATACCTATTAAACAAATTATTACTTCTGGGAAACCATTTTTAGGTATATGTTTAGGTTTACAAATATTATTTGAAAGTAGCGAAGAAGGTCAAGAAGCCGGCTTAGGAATACTTGCTGGAAAAGTACGTAGGTTTAAATCTGAACCTGGCCTGACAATTCCACAAATGGGTTGGAATCAATTACAATTTACTCAACCAGAACATCTTTTGTGGAGCGACATAGGTTCTCAACCTTGGGTATATTTTGTTCACTCTTATTATGTTGATCCCACAGTTTCTCAAGTGACAGCAGCAATTGTCACTCATGGTCATCAAACTGTTACCGCAGCAGTAGGAAAGGATAATTTAATGGCAGTGCAATTTCACCCAGAAAAATCTTCTGCTGTTGGGCTCAAAATTTTGTCAAATTTTGTTAGTAAAGTTATCCCGGCAAATTTGGCTTTAGCTAGTTAGATAACTATATATTTTTAATTTAAGTGGAATGAAGTTCTATCCCCAATTTCATAAAATAAAGGTATTATACTATAACAGAACTTACGCAAATTAACCTTGAAAACCATATGTAGGTGGGCAATGACATTTGCCCTCACCCTCGTATAGTGCCTGTGCCTAAGTCCTATATAAGTATAGTGTGACCCTATAGTTTTTTATTTATATAATATAGAGTTTTTGTATAATTCCTTAAAGAGGTTAAACTATAAATGTAGTGTAACGTTATAGTTTTCTTTATCTATATATTATATATTATATGCAATGGATTGGCTGAAATTGTGATGCTCACCATGACCATGATGAGAATGCAGGAATCAATATTATTAATGAAGGTGTTTAGAATAATACAGACAGCTCGAATGGTTATCAAAGTTGGCATTAAAGTCTGTTTGAGATATTGCATATGAACTTGAAACCCATGCCGTACCGAAGATTAACCTTGGGTGGTTCATTATGAATTTAAGAATATATGGGAAACGTCAATTAAAAACTTTACCAGGAATTGCAACTCGCCCTACTTTGGCTAAGGTGCGAGAGGCAGTTTTTAATATCTGGCAAAATAATATATATGGATGTCGATGGCTGGATATATGTGCTGGTACAGGTTCTATGGGAGCAGAAGCTTTATCTAGGGGAGCATCAAGAGCGATCGCTATCGAACAATATGGCCCTGCTTGCGCTATAATTCGCCAAAATTGGCAACTGGTTGCTGGTTCATCCCAGGAATTTCAAGTATTGCGTGGAGATGTGTTGAAACGGTTAAAAGGGCTGGTAGGCCAGCAGTTTGATTTGATTTATTTTGATCCCCCTTATATTAGTGATCTTTATCAACCAGTATTAGAGGCGATCGCTCAATATCAACTTCTGGCAACAACCAGCGAATTAGCAGTGGAACATAGTCCGGAAAGATGGCCAGTTAAACTAGTTCCCACCTTAGAAGTTTGTCGGCAGAAAGTCTATGGCAATACAGCTTTGACTTTCTTGAGTACTCTTCAGGACTGAATATAGGTGATTTTAATTGATATTTAATTATTTAATTGGTTGCCTCGCTTATATTGTTGGTAGGCTGCAAAAAATAGTCCTGCCAATGTTACGAGGATTAGACCTAGTACGATCCCAGAAAGTAATGGTTCTACCACGATGCCAACTCCTTTGATTAAATTTTTGTTTGTTATTGATCCATACTACTATTTTTTACCGAAAACTCTGTCAGAGATTACTTTTAACTTTTGATTTCTCCATAGGGCTTAACTCTTGCACTAATATTTAAAAACAAAAATTAAAAATATAAATAATATTGTGGATTTAAAGTTAAAAAATCTTAAAGGTTTGCTTGAAAATCTTAAAACTGTTAAGATGTATTAATTAAAATTTTCTTGCAAGTAATTGTTGAGACATTAAATATTTTGGATAACCAACTTGCTGACACCAAAAAAGAAGTCCTACTGCAGTGGCTCAGCTTAGTTGGCCCTGCTATTCTGCTAGTAATCTTATTTATATTTCTAGAAGTTAAGCCGTTTCAAGTTTCGGATCCTTATAGCATAAATGTATTGTCTCTCCAGGGAGACCCAGTGAAAGGTGAAGGTATTTTTCAGATGAACTGTGCAGGTTGTCACTTATCGCCTATGAATAGTCAGGTAGGACCGAGTTTAGAAAGAATTTCTCAGCATAAGTCAGACCTGGCAATTATTAAGCAAGTAGTTAGTGGCGAAACACCGCCTATGCCTCAATTCCAACCCAATGCCCAAGAAATGGCCGATTTGTTAATCTATTTAAAACAAATCTAAGTTAGATACTTCTACACTAAGCTGATGCTATGGTCTGGGGTTCTCTCTTTGCAGTCCCGGTACTCCTTCTGGCTCTACGAGCTTTTAAGGAAGGAATGCCCTATGGCTCTGTTTTTTATATTTATCGCTGCGTTTACAAAGACTTTTTCATCAAAGGCTTTTGTACGATAGGATTTAATATTTTATTTACAGATACCCTCTCAGATTTGAAGGCCTATTTAATATTAACGACCAAGTACAGAAAACTAGAATAATATTGTCAATTAATGGGATATCGATTGGTTGACCTGTGATTCATCTCATGCTAGGATAGTTAGTCCTATGTGAAACTTCTCGACGATTTAGCTAAAAATAAAATAGGGGTTGCAAATATACCTCTAGTTGTGTTATTTTAAATATTGTTGCCGGTGTAGCTCAGTTGGTAGAGCACTCGACTTGTAATCGAACGGTCAGGAGTTCGAGTCTCCTCACCGGCTTTTTATTTGATAAGTTGCTTAAATTTTTACTTTTGTCCTGCGGAATGTAGGGAGGCTGTATTAACAAGGTCTTTATTGTGGTCTAATGTGCAGGAAAACTTCTGTATGGGAGACCATTGTTCAATAAAGTTAGGTTTTAATACATTAGGGTTTGCTTAAAAGGTCTTTTTCAGGAGTAGGGAACCCACTCCTAACATCTCCCAGGATGAGAAGTAGGGACGTTGCATGGAACTTCCCTACAGAGGAACGGAGAATGTACCCACCCCTTCTCCCCCAATTTTAGTTGATTTTTATTTCAATCAAGAGACTATGGCCATGGCCATCAGTCACATTTTATGCTAAAAAAGGTCAGTCCACCTGCTAATATAGCTAATATAATAGATGTCAGGATTTACGTAAAGAAACCCGGTTTCTACAGTAAATGATTGTTTTTAACACATAAATATCTACGAGAAACCCAGTTTCTGAGTTTGCCTGGGTAAGTTCTGATATGTGAAAGTATTGATAATACTGGCAGAAATTTATACTACATTTTAATACTATAGTAATCTGTCAATATGTGTTAGGAGAGAATAATATTAGGAGAGAATAATGGTAGCAGTTTCTAGCAATGACCGCAATGATATAAGATTTATTGTCTCCCCCGGTCAATTTACTGGAGTTGTTCAATTTAACAATACCAATACAGGAAATACTTGCACGGGGGTACTACTGGAAGGGGATGGCCTTCATATTCTCACGGCTGCCCATTGCTTTAATAATCAGAATGATTTGGCTAACTTAAATCCTAATGCTGATGATTATGTAGTTTTTTTTGAGTTAGCTGATGGCACTCGTGAAGAGAGAAATGTTGAAGAGATTTTTGTTCATCCCGAGTGGACATCCGATCAAGATAGTAATAACGATATTGCCATTATTAAGCTATCTGATGAAGCGCCTGATGTTGAAAGCTACGAAATATATCGTGGTAGTGATGAGGTTAGTCAAACTTTTACCCGTGTGGGTTACGGTATACCTGGAACTGGTGAAACCGGTCAAATTGATGATTCAGAGGAAGACTCCTCTGTGAAGCGTTTTGGAGAAAATATTTATGATGCCTTGGGTGATATTTTTAGAGATACTCCTGAGCGGAGAATAAATATTCTAGAAGGTACACAGCTTGCCTTCGACTTTGATGATGGGTCACCAGAGAGGGATGTTTTCGGTCTTCAATACGATTTGGATCAGTTGGGAGTCGAGCTAGAGGTCAATTCTACAGCGGGAGATTCTGGGAGTCCGGCTTTTATTGATGGCAAAATAGCTGGCATCGCATCTTATGGTTTTTCTTCAGTTGAGGATGGTATAGATGTAGATAACGAAAGTGGTAATGCCAACTTCGGAGAATACAGTGTTGATATAAGGGTTTCAGCTTATGCTAGCTGGATCGATGAAACTATAAATGGTTCCTTACCGACTGGTCAAACACTTAAGGGGGATAGGAGAAATGACACTTTAGTTGGTGCTGATGGTAATGATACTATTAATGGAGCTCGTGGTAACGACAAACTTTTAGGAAAGTCCGGTGACGACTTGTTGATAGGTCGCCTTGGTAAC
>JAKQYG010000240.1 GCA_023356515.1 Trichodesmium sp. MAG_R04
GAAATTATCAAAGCTGATAGGGATTTTTTAATCCCCCTAGCTACAGCTTTGTATGCTTATGGGTTTAACTATCTACAATGTCAATGTGCTTATGATGCTGGACCTGGAGAAGACTTGGTAAGTATGTATCATTTGGTCAAGGTCAGTGATGATGTAGATAAACCAGAAGAAATACGGTTAAAGGTATTTTTGCCCAGAGACGATCCTAGAGTTCCTTCTGTTTACTGGATTTGGAAGTCAGCAGATTTCCAAGAGCGAGAGTCTTATGATATGTATGGTATTATCTACGAAGGACATCCTAATCTCAAACGAATTTTGATGCCGGAAGACTGGGTAGGTTGGCCATTGCGTAAAGACTATATCTCCCCAGAATTCTACGAATTACAGGATGCCTATTAAAATTTTGGTCAAAATTTTCAAATACGGAGATTTTAACCCAAGAGCAAAAATCTGTTAATGAATTTCCGGTTAAGGCTCCTAGCTGTTTGTAGAGTATTCTAGCATTGAAATGCTAAAAGTTTATAGCTAGTTAAAGTCTAGCTATTTTCTGTCTTCATTCTAAATTCTTCATTACCTTCATGGAACAAAGCCAATATTTAGTATTAAATTTGACAAATTACCTAAATAGAAACCTTTAGAATTCTGAAGAATAAATTAGGCTAAATTTTTCCATTAAAACAAAACAATTGTCTATAATAGTATCTCAATTTCCAGCTCGTATACTCAAGCTGGATAATGGTCTAACAGTTATTCATCAGTATATTTCAGCCACTCCTGTAGTGGTAGTAGATGTGTGGGTCAAGGCTGGTGCTAGGCAAGAACCAGATAGCTGGTCAGGTATGGCTCATTTTCTTGAACATATGATTTTTAAGGGAACAAAAAAATTAGGTCCTGGCATATTTGATCAAATAATTGAAAACCGTGGTGGAATATCAAATGCAGCTACTAGTCATGACTATGCTCATTTTTTTATTACTACTGCAGCTGAATATATAGAAGAAATAGTTCCTGCACTAGCAGAATTATTATTGCAAGCTTCCATACCAGCATCAGAGTTTGTCACAGAACGAGAAGTTGTAGTAGAAGAAATCCGCCAATCACAAGATTGTCCAGATAACTTAGGTTTTCAAGCATTAATGGAAAATGTTTACCAAGATCATCCCTATGGGCGTTCAGTAATGGGTAAGGAAGCATTGCTAAGAGAGCGGGAAGTAGATGAAATGCGTTGTTTTCATCGTTATCACTATCAACCAGAAAATATGGCAGTCGTAATTGTTGGGGGAGTGGAGCAAACACAAGTCATAGAATTAGTTAGTAAGGCATTTGAACAATTTTCGGAAAAATGTTGTGATTGTCCGCAAGTAGAAATCAAGGCAGAAGCATTGATAACTGAAGTTCGTCGTCAGGAAATACATTTGCTAAGATTAGAACAAGGTCGGTTGACAATGGCTTGGATAGGACCAGGAGTAGAAAAATTGGATGATACTTATGGTTTAGATTTGTTGTCAGTGCTTTTGGCAGAGGGTAGAAGTTCGAGATTAGTCAGAGAATTGCGAGAAGATTTAGGTTTGGTACAAGGAATTGGCAGTGATTTTTTCCTACAGCAAGATTCAAGTTTGTTTACGATTAGTGCTATACTAGATCCAAAGGATATTCCAGAAGTAGAAGCTAGGATTTGCGATCACCTTCATAATTTATTGAAGTTGAAGGTTTCTGAGGTAGAATTAGCTCGGTGTAAACGTTTATTATGTAATGATTATGCTTTTGCTACCGAAAGTCCGGGACAGCTAGCAGGTCTTTATGGCTATTACTTTACTATAGCAAATCCAGAGGTTGTAGTAACTTATCCCCAAAAAATAGCCAAGTTTCAACCAAAAGAATTACTTAATTTAGCTGAAAAATATCTATCTCCAAATCGCTATGCAGCAACAATTTTGATACCTAGTGTTTAGTTGCAAAACCTAATATATTTATTTGGCTAACTTATTTCTACTGTATGTTTGCTTTTCTTCTTAGCCTAAGTTAGGCTAAAATTCCCTAAGATGTCCATGATTATATAGCTAGATTCTATATTCAGAGCTGGCTCAAAAGCTTCAAATAGTTCAAAGAAACCAAAGTATTCGCACAAATGACTCCAGAAGCAGCAACCGCCGGCACACCAATACCAGGCATTGTACTATCGCCCACCCGATACAAACCAGGGATGGGAGTTTGAGGCCCAGGAAAACTACCTTTACCAGCCACAATAGCTGGTCCATAAGTACCTTGATAACGGCGCAAAAAGCGAGAATGAGTTAGAGGAGTACCAATTAACTCCAGAGTTATACGTTGGCGAATATCAGGAATTACCCTTTCCAAAGCTAAAAACAAAGACTCTGCTTTTTCCCGTTTCCGTTGCGAATAAGATTCATCTTTTTGCCAACCATAAAAAGACTCCAAAGTATAAGCATGAACAACATGATGACCAGAAGGAGCTAAAGTAGAATCCCAAACCGAAGGAATAGAAATCATACAAGTATTGCCGGGAACGGAAATATCAATATCTCCATTCAGAACAACCACATGATGTCCAGTCATACCCTCTAAGCCATTAGAACGAATACCCAAATGTAAGTGCATAAAGCTTTCCACCGCAGGAGTCGCCAAAGCAGATTTACGGAAAGAAGTAGGTAAATCTTCAGGTCTCAATAACTGAGTATAGGTATCCCAAATCGTAGCATTGGAAATAACAATAGGAGCTTTTATGACCTCATCTTCTCTCAAGCGAACCCCCACAACTCTACCAGATTCTATCAATATTTGTTCTACATGAGCATTTAAACGTAATTGACCACCCCAACGTTTTAAACCTTTGACTAAAGCATCAACTATTGCACTACTACCACCTATAGGATATTCAATCACCGAGTTAGAACGTTCCCCAAACATAAACGCAACTTCTGGGGCTACAGTACCATAAGCCTTCAACCCAGACAGAAGAAAACATTCCAAGTCAATTAAACGGCGTACCCAAGGGTCTTTTACCCATTTATCCATAATTTGTCCAACAGAGCCTCCTATATCCCCCAGGGAAGGCAACATTTTTAGTAAGGATAATCCATATTTTCCTAATAAAATTGGTATTAACCAAAAATCCGCTCTTAAAGCTATGGGCGGAATTTCTTTGAGCCCAGCATATAACCGTAAAAGATTATCTTGAAAAAGTTTTAATTCCTTAGCACCTTGAGTAGTAAACTTAGCAACCGCTTCGAGATAAGATGCCCCATCAGCATAGACAGGTAAACTACCTTCAGGAAAATGGTAATGTCCAAGAGGGTCATAGACAAATGTTTCAATAGATTCGCCCAAAATGTTGAAAACTTTTTGCAAAGGATTAAGGCTATTATGGTCAGCTAACCCACAATAAAAAGATGGACCGGAATCAAAATGGAAGCCTTGACGGGAGAAAGAGTGAGCTGCTCCTCCAGGAATACTGTGGCTTTCACAAATTACTACCTTTTTGTCATAGTAGGCGAGCATTGCTCCGGCAACTAGACCTCCAATACCACTGCCAATTACAATCACATCTTTTTTATCTACCATATAAAAACGTTTTTGATAATAGTATTTACAATTATTATTTTGAAGTTAATCAACTTCGGTTGTAGCAAAGGAAATTAGTAAACATTGAGCAGTCAGTTGTTAGTTATTCCTTTTGAACTTAAAGTATATATCAATTTACACCCTATCTTTAAGGAGCGGCGGAGTCTTGTTGCTGAGAGTTGACAGCTAATAATCCAATACTCATTTAAAGTGCATATTAATAAGCTAGAATTTCTAATTTATAAGGTTTTTCTCTGGTCGAGGCATATAGCAGTAAGTTGTTTAAATGCACAAAACCTTATAAAAATCTTATTTGATTCGTGCAATAAATAGGCTGCTTTAAAACAGGAGGCAGAAGGCAAAATTAGTAGGGGTTGAAGCCATGTTTCAAGAAGTCCAGCAGATTTTACAAATGATTTAGGATTACTATAGCTGAATGCTTACCAAAGTTCTACCATTTATAATAGCTTTATTATGGTTTATAATCAGGAGTAAATCAAAGACAGCAAGTAAAGTAATATTTTGGGCTAAAACTGATAACTATCAGTAGATATCCTTAAACATTCAATAATTATAAAAGGTATAAAAACATTTTACAGGTTATTCGGAAATAAAAGTTATGGAATCATTTTCAATTATAGATAGAATAGTTAAAGAATTAGAAGAAGATGCAGATTCAACTAGGATTAAGAAAATAATTTATTATACTTGTGAACGTAAATGGGAGAATGATGAAAACAAATTAGAAGAAATTAATTTGAAGGAATTAATAGAAGAGTTATACGCTAAAATGGCGAATATAGAAACTTTAGATAATCTATTGTCTCGAGTAGTTTCTAAGGTTAATAAAAAAACAGAATATGCTTTATTAACAAATAAAATTTTGAACAGTGTGAGCAAACTATATCCTCAAGAAGAAGATATGACAGTTATGGAATATACTCAAGACTGGAGTTTTGTTGGTTCAGATGGGCAAACTGTTTTAAAAGAGCAATTAGTAGCAGAAGAATCATCCCCGAGAAACCCTGGAAAATTATTTCATGTCCGAGAAAAAATTATCCAGGGTACTAATCCATTAAAGGCAAAAATTTTGATTTTTTCGACCGTAGAACGTCAATTTGATTTTGGTGACAGGAATTGGTTATTACTGAAAACAAAAAACTTAGATAGTTTACTTAGGCAAATCTTCAATTTATGCCCGTCTATGAAAGAGCTGGAGTCTTCTTTATATAGCATCGCTAATAATTTTGAAGATCCAGATGAATATACCCAAATAGCTAATATAATTATTAGGGCTTTAACCACTTGTTATTTAAAGGAAATGATAGTTCCTCAAAGTAAAGTAGAAGCTGAAAAATATAAAGAATCAAGCTTAGATAGAAAAAAAACTAATATAGAGACGGATAGTGATTTTAAAAAAGATGATATGACTCCGGAATATTCCAAACAGTTAGCAACTAGAAACTATGAAAATGAAATTAGGTGCCAAGAAGAAGAGTATATAATTTCCGATGAAGAACCTATAAGTTATATAGAAGAAATTATTTATAAAGGCAAAAATAAAATAGAAGAACAAGGAATTGGTGACTTATTAATTAAAAATAAACAAATACCATCTCCTGTGGCAACAGACTCAAAAAAAGTAACTCTAGTTCAAGATGAAAAAGCTTCTCTAGAAGGGGAAAATATTCTAGATGTTATTAAAGAAAAACTTAAGATAGAAGATGAAATATCCATTGTTGTTAATCAAAAAATAGATGTTGTCATGAATGCTATAGAAGTAGAATTTATTGCCTTAGAAAAAACTTTAAATAACCTTTTACAAAGTCATCCAGAAGAAAAACGTTTATCATTAAAATATACAGCTTTAGGAGATTTGATTAGTAATATACAGGATAAGTATACAAAATATCAAGAAATTATCAGGCAATTAGAAATAGAAGAAAGGAAAAAAATTAATTTCAATGATTCTGGCAATACTCTTAATCAGGAATTAGATCCAGAAAAAGAAATCCATGATGAAAATCAACAAGAAATCATTCAATTAGCAACTGAAGGAAATCCTAATGCCGTTGCTATGATAATTAATCAATTACTTGGGCAACAAGGCATTAAGGTCATAGTTCGCAGGAAAAATGATTATCTACATATTGTTCTAGAATCAAAACAAGTTCCCAATCCAGAGATTGTTACTCCAATAGTGGAGCAAAAAATTGCTAGTTTACAATCAGAATACCTCAAAAATATCAAAATTCATGGGAGACAATTAGGAAATAAATCAATTATTTGGACAAAAACAATTTTATGGTAAATTCTTCTGTTTTAGATAGTAGGTAGGGATATTATATACAGTGCTTTCCGTTGTTATGAGGTATATTAAGGTGGGCAAGATGCTCGCTATATGATTTTCACTATACTTCTACTTAAATAAAGGAAAATTATTATGAATAGCAGTGAAATTCTTAGGAAATATGCAGCAGGAGAAACTGATTTTCGAGGCATCAATCTCAAAGGTGTCCAGTTAAATGGAGCAGACTTGATTGGTGCAAATTTTTCTGAGGCCGATTTTCAGGGAGCAAACTTAGTCCTGGCATTTCTGAGTCGAGTCAATTTACAACGGGCCAATTTAATTACAGCTAAACTTAGTGGTGCCTATCTGATTCAAGCTAACTTGCAAGCTGCTAATATGACTGATGTTGATCTTCATGGGGCAAATTTACAGAATGCAGATTTGCGATTAGCCAATCTTGAGTTAGCAACCTTGATCGATGCTAATCTGGGTGGGGCAGATATGCGAGGAATTAATCTACAGGGTGCTGACTTGCGAGGTACTTATATGCGTGGGGCAAATCTCCGCTATGAAAAACGAGCTTATGAAATAGCTAATCTTCGTGGAGTTAATATGCGGGGAGCTGATCTGCGTGGTATT
>JAKQYG010000241.1 GCA_023356515.1 Trichodesmium sp. MAG_R04
AGAACTTTTAGGTTAGGCGATCGCCAATTAGATTTAGAATTGTGGCAAAAATTGTACTACAAGTGTCAAAAAGAATATTTAAGGAAAAGATTATTGGCAATTAAATACTTGTATGAAGGATTTGATAAGTTGAATATTATTTTAGATAATAACTCGACAGATAACAAGTAAATATAGGACACCTCAAATCTTTTAATAATCTAAAAATAAATAAATAAATAAAGCACTGTTTCCCGAACTTTGCAGATCAAGAGATAAAAAGTAAAATTAGCGAATTTCAGCTTGTCTGTGTATGATATTCTCTGAATGATACTTAAACTTAATATCTCCAAAATTTAAAATTCATTGATAGTCAAAATTTTTCTGGACGCAAGTAGTTTACCCTGGTGATAGATTTAGAATGTTTAGCTTACAGTGTAGGTCACGCAGATGATGGAATATGTCTGCTAGTTCGTATTGGAGTACACCGGATTTTATTAGATTGTGGTATTACTAATATTTCATTATTAACTAATGAAATAAAAGAAGAACTACCTGCTGATATTGTATTATGCTCCCACGCACATTCAGAGCATGCTCAAGGACTGTTGGCACTCTGTCGAACTTTTCCGCATTTACCAATATATGCTAGTGAGGCAACAACTAAACTTCTACCTCTAAATTGGCCAGAACTTGATATGTGTGAAGTCCCTGATTTTTGTCAACCTCTACCTTGGCGCTCACCAGTGGAACTTCTTAGTGGTTTAACTGTAGAGCTTTTTCCTGCTGGTCATTTACCAGGAGCAACAGTTTTTCTGCTCACCTATAATGGAGAAAATCGAACCTATAAGCTTTTATACACAGGGGATTTCTATTTATCAAAAAGTCGTTTGGTTGAAGGCCTACCTTTAGCAGAATTACGAGGACTCAAGCTAGATGTATTAATAGTTGAAGGTAGCTATGGTACAGCCCATTATCCACATCGACGACAATTAGAAAATAACCTTGCAGAAAGGATATATCAAGCTATTAGTTCTAGAACTTCAGTTATCTTGCCCGCTCCTCCTTTAGGGTTAGGACAAGAATTGTTGATGCTCCTACGCAGTAATCACTATTTCACAGGTCGTGACCTGGATATTTGGGTAGAAGAAAAGGTAGCTAGAGGTTGTGACCTCTATTTACAACTATTGTCCCAGTTTCCCACAACTGTACAAAATTTTGCCCAACATCAGCCTCTATTTTGGGACGATAAGGTAAAACCTCGTGTGCTAAGGCGATCGCCTGGACAATTGCCTTCTAAAGAAAAACCTTATATTCTTATTGCAGATCAGGATAATGACTTGAGTCAATACATTATTAATCAAGATAATCCTGTTATTGCTCTACTACCGGAACAGCCAGGAAAGAAGACATCACAGGAGTTAGATTTTGCTCATACCGAAAAATATCTTCTCACCGATCATTGTGATAGACTTGGTACAACACAGTTAATTCATAACTTACGTCCTCAACATATCATTTTTATTCATGGCTGTCCTAGTTATTTAGCTGACCTAGTTAACCTTGAAGAGTTACGCAACCGTTATAAACTACACTCTCCAACTAATGGTAAATTGGTAAAGTTACCATTAGGTGAGACATTTATAGCACCTAAGTTACTGAGAACTAGTTATGAAGGAGAATTAAATGAATTAGAGACAGAAGTAATAATTTCTTTACCTCAAAGCATTAGAGATGATAATCATTGGCCAACTTTTTCTGATACAGGTCTTGTGGAAGTTCGTTGGCAGGGAGAAGAGCTAGTTGTGAGAGGAATATCCCAACGAGAATTTATTAGTCAGACAACTGAGCGCTTTATTTCTCCTGAGTTATATTGTTGTGCTAATTGTTTACATTACCGAGGACAACATTGTTCAAATCCTGTTTCTTCTCTATATGACTTAAAGGTAACATTTGATGGGTATTGTCCCATGTTTGAGTCAGTTCATTTTCCCTTTACTTCTACTGGAGAAATAGATAAAACGGATAAAAACGAATAGTTAGGGCTTGCTAAGTACGTTTGGTTGAGAAAAAGAAGCTATTAGGCAACATGGTTAGTATTTTTTGAATGATTAATGCTTATTAGCTTGGAACTTTTCTCAAGGATGAACACCATTTCAACTAATATGTAGTTAGAAATCTATACTTATTCAGCCCACACTAATTAACCAATATCAAGGAGAAAAAATAAGCGTGTTAATTATTCATCTATATTTCGCCAAAATAGCTTAATTCATCAATCATCTATTCCCATCTCTAATTATTCTTGTTGATTTGATTCTGGATACTGATTGTGAATTTGTTCAGCTTCTGGACAATCTTCAGATACTAGAGGGTCTATATTACCCCTAGGAACGGACGCTAGTTTTTGGGTAATAGCCCCAATACTTTCTAAACGTACCATTTCTTCCCAGGAACAGATT
This sequence comes from Trichodesmium sp. MAG_R04, assembly GCA_023356515.1. Taxonomy (GTDB): domain Bacteria; phylum Cyanobacteriota; class Cyanobacteriia; order Cyanobacteriales; family Microcoleaceae; genus Trichodesmium. The sequence goes on from JAKQYG010000241.1 coordinate 2,442, forward strand.
TCATCCTCTTCATCTGTTTCATAACGTATTGCTACCAAGTCTCCTTCTATATCTAATATCTTTGCTTTCTCAACCCAACGCTGCTGGTCTCGCAAGAAAATACAGACCTCACGACCGTCGCAACAAAGTTGATACATCTTGCGTTGTAGCATTGGTTTGTTATACTCCCTATTAATAATTTGTTAACATATTCACTACAGCATTCAGTGCAGCGATTTTTTGTTTTCTTAACTTCTCAGTGGATTAACCATTTATCAAATTTGCTATAACTTGCGATAGTTTTGAAGTTTATCCACTTTTATTTTTATTATATGAAATCCCTGAGTTTTTTTTACTAGAGACTATCTAAAAAATTACAAGTATAATTTTCTAGTTTCTTGTATTTACTTAGAGTTTGCTGACAAAGTTTTTTACTCTTTTTATTAGTCGCAGTCAGTAGTCATGAGAAAAATAAATTTATAGCAGATAGTCGTATCTGTCTATTCCTCAATTTTACTGACAAAATCTTGCATAAAATACTATCGTGCATAGTAGTAATAATACGGATTTTTAATTCAAACTCTTGCACTTTTGAAAGTGCAATTAAAGACTCAAAACTTTATCTGTAAACACTTAAACAATTTGAGGTTTTATCACCAAGCCCTACTTAAAGATTTTGGATTTGGAGTTAGAGCCTAAGCTTAGGAACCTTATTAAGCATGGTAGCATGAATAAATACAATACAGCAATCATAAATTGACTGATTACTAGAAATATTGTAACAGATATATAGTCTAAATATCTAAAAAATTGCTCAAAAATACACGATAGATAGGAGTACTGAATGAATCAGTCCTATTAATGTAAAATTGTGTACTGGTTTTAACTAGCTTTCAATTTGGCTTAAGAATCTAGCAAGTTATAATTAATTTCCTGGTTACAGCTTCCATTATAACTAAGTTTATCCAAGATGTTGACTGAATAAATTTTTAATATTTCTTAATGATTATTATAGCATTGTTGGCGAGGCATTCAGTAGGAAACCATAACTTATGAATTATAAACCTAATTTGACTCAAGCATCTCTTTTTGAATTAGCAAGTTCCGGTGATTTTCTGGCAATTACTCGGTGGATTAATAAAAAACTTAAACCCCAAGGAATTTCAGCTCGTATAACTAAAGAAACTACTGGGCATCTACAAGTTTTAGTGGAGTTTCATCATGAACCTCCTGTAGATAGATTAATTCAGTTTATCTGTCATGAACTTTGTCAACTTAACTCTCCTGTCATAAAAAAAGTAAAAATTATGGGACGTTTGAGTGGTTCATCCAGCATACTCTGGAAATACTCTGTGAGAATTAATTCCCATGGAAAAATAAATTTCAATAAGCAATCTAATTTGGAAAGCAAAACGGATAACCTTAAATTTCCAACATTTCGTTATTTGATATTAATAATTTCAGTAGTAGCATCTTTTATTATAGGTATTTGGGTAAGTTATTATAGTGCTTTAGTACGAAATTCAATCTCAGGTAAATGGGTAGAAACTGCTATAGAGAAAGTGAAAGTTATAGAGCATAGAATGGTGGTCAACTCACAGGATCCTATAATTACTTTAATGTTTGGTGGAGATGTTAATTTATCTAATCAAGTTTCTAATTTAGTAAAGAGAGATTATAAGTTACCTTTTGCTAAAATGGATGAGTCTAGAGCTGCAGATTTATCAATAGTTAATCTCGAAGATACTTTGACTGGTTATACTCTTAACAGTACAACTGAGCAACAAAAATCAATAATAGATCCTAGCTATGTCAAGGCATTAACCTCAGGAGGGGTTGATCTGGTAAATTTAGCTAATGACTATACTTTGGGTTATGAACAAAAAAACTTATTAGATACAATAGAAACTTTAGAGGATGCAGGTATTTATTCTTTAGGAGCAGGCAAAACAAAAACAGAGGCTAGAAGGCCGAAAATCATTGAGGTTAAAGGCCAAAAGATTGCATACCTAAATTATTATGATACGGATACTCAAGCAACTACATCTAGAGTAGTTATTAATAGTAGCAATAACGATCAGATAGCTTCAGATATTCAAACATTAAGAAAGCAGGTAGACTGGATAATTGTTAACTATCATTGGGGAGTTGAATTATCAGAATATCCTGGAGATTGGCAAATGGCTATAGCTAGAATGACAATTGATCAAGGTGCTGATTTGGTAGTAGGACATCATTCTAAAGTATTACAGGGAGCAGAAATTTATCAAGGGCGGCCCATTGTATATTCTTTGGGTAATTTTATTTTTGGAAATACTTCTAACAAAGAGAATGATTATGAGTCAGCAGTCTTGAAAGTATACTTAAAACCAGGAAAAATGAAGATTGAGTTTTTGCCAGTAGTGGTTAGTAAATACCAACCTCAGATTGCCGAAGGAGAAAAAGGCAAAGAAATTCTTAAACACATTGCTCAAATTTCTAGTGTTTTTCATCAGCCAATGAGAACCCCTATTATAATCGATACAATAAATTTAGCTTTTAATTTTGTTGGTATTGACTCTGTTCCCAAGGAAGGGAATTCTAATACTTTATCAACTCCAATTTTACCTGAGTTATCCCCAAAATCTTCAAAAGATGATCTAAATTCTACAAACCTTTCTCGTTATAACTCAGATGAAGAAGCAAGTCTTAATAATAATAATAGCTTTTCTGTGCCACCGATATTAAATCCTAACGAAGAACAAGATCCTTTCATTAGACAGCCATTTATTAAAGAACCTTTTATTGAATTGCCTCGTTTATAGATTTAACTAGGGAGCATTAAATGGGGAGTAGGGAGTTAGGAGTCTGGCCAGTAAGTAGAGATATAGCGTAATATATGGGGATAAATAGGAAGTAAACGGACAGGGCGTATTTAAACCCACTACAAGTACAAGAAAAATTCGGCTATCACCCTAAGACCTTATCGAAATGGGCGGATGAAGGTTTAATCGAATAGATACCCAAAAATATGGCCCGCCCGCCAAGAAATTAGGAAAATGACAAAAATTTTTCTCCAAAACTCTTGCAATATTAGTAATAGCTATGCTAGTCTTGATAGGTGTGTAAAAGAAACTTAATGAATAAAAATTAGGGTCGCTAGCTCAACGGTAGAGTACTCGGCTTTTAACCGATTTGTTCCGGGTTCGAATCCCGGGCGACCCACTTTAATTAATTAATATTGAAACATGAGTAGTTTATGGCCATCGCTGAGTAGTACTGACCTCTACAGTTTCTACTTTCATATTAAATATTGAAGTGCGATGGGGTGGGGTAATTCTTTTAAGTTGCCTCTCCTAGAGCCATCCTATATTTTGTCAAGTACAGCTCATTCATAAAATATGGCCTTTCATTCAACTAGGTCAGCCCTATTTTTAATTAGGTGGTTGTGGTTGATGAAAGCAAAAATTTAATATTTGTAGACATAATTTTCAATTTGTCTTAAGATTGTCGTAATAATTAAGCTTAAGTAAATTTAAGTTACCAACTTTGAGATTTTCTCTTAAAGGAACTTAGTAGAGGCAGTTTGATAATGCCTTTAAGAGTCCAGGTTTGGACTGCTTAAGAATCCCCGTTCTTTGGGGCCGGGAGTATCAAGAATAAGCTAATAACAAAAGAGATTAGGAGGAAAAGATATGGCTATCGTACCAATGCGCTTACTACTAGACCATGCAGCAGAAAACGGTTATGGCATTCCTGCATATAATGTCAACAACATGGAGCAAATTCAGTCCATTATGCAGGCGGCAGAGGAAGCAGACAGCCCCGTAATTTTACAAGCTTCTCGTGGGGCACGTACCTATGCTGGTGAAAATTTCTTGCGTCACTTAATCTTGGCTGCAGTAGAGACTTACCCTCATCTTCCCATTGCGATGCACCAAGATCATGGTAATGCACCCTCTACTTGCTATTCTGCTATGCGCCATGGTTTTACTAGCGTGATGATGGATGGTTCCTTAGAAGCAGACGCTAAAACTCCAGCTAGCTTTGAATATAATGTTAATGTTACTGCTGAAGTAGTTAAAGTTGCTCACTCCATTGGTGTAAG
>JAKQYG010000242.1 GCA_023356515.1 Trichodesmium sp. MAG_R04
GTAGAATTATTAAAACCGGTACAAAAGAACTAGCATTAGAACTAGAAGAAAAAGGTTACGATGACGTGATTGAAGCAGCAAAAGTAGGGGTGTAAAATTTATGCAAGTGTCCGTAAAACCAGAGGTATCTTATTTAGAAAAATTACTGAAAGAATCTTGTAAAGGAGTTTCTTCAACTGTAGCGTGGGAGTTTCCTCTAGATTTAAAGATGGCAACTTGGTTAGAACAAGTGCGAGATCGTGCAGCGACATGGGTGCGTGAGTTGAGTCTTCCTACTAAGCGTGATGAGGAATGGCGCTTTACTAACCTATCTTCAATAATGAAGTTAGGTTTCCAAGCACCTGCTCCAGTAGACTTGGATGCTTTAGATATCGCCCCATTTATTTTGCCCGAAGCAGTAGACAGTCGGTTGGTATTTGTCAATGGGATCTTTGCACCTCAGTTATCATCGTTAACAGGTATAGAAAACCAGATATTTGTGGGCAACCTGGGGCAGTTGCCGACCCCATATCAAAAGCGCATCAGCAATTATTTGGCACAACAACCAGGGAGTCAAGAAGTATTTACCTCCCTAAATACTGCTGGTTTAACTGATGCAGCAGTAGTGTGGTTGCCAAAAAATCAGATGGTAAAAAACCCAATACATCTATTATTTATTGCTGCTCAGACGAAAATTCCTATATTGACTCAGGGTCGTTGTTTGATAGTAGCGGAAAGTAATAGTAGTGGGAAAATAGTTGAGCATTGTGTGAGTGCAGAAGTAATGTGTCCAGAAGCATCAACTTCTCAACCCTATCTGACAAACGCTGTCACAGAAATATGGGTAGAGGAAAATGCAGAAATTAATTATACTAGGGTGCAAGAAGACGCAGGAGAAGCATTTCATATTGGCAAAACAGCGATCGCTCAAGCTAAAAATAGTCGTTATACTTGCAATGCTATTCATTTAGGAGCAAAGTTATCTCGTCATAATTTAGAAGTTACCCAAATGGGTGAGGGTACGGAAACTAATCTTTATGGTTTGGCATTTATTGGCAACAAGCAAGAAGCAGATACTCATAGCAGCATTATTTTGAATCATCCTCATGGTATAACTGACCAACTGTATAAGTCCATTGTTGATGAGAAAGCACATTCTGTATTTAATGGGAAAGTCTATGTTTCTCAAACTGCCCAGTTGACGAATGCTGCTCAATTAAATCGTAATTTGTTACTTTCTTCTGATGGAAGAGTTGACACAAAACCTCAGTTAGAAATTATTGCTGATAATGTTCAATGTTCTCATGGAGCAACTGTTAGTCAGCTAGATAATGATGAAGTATTTTATTTGCAAAGTCGAGGTTTAAATGAAGAAGTAAGTCGGAACTTATTAATTGATGCTTTTGCCGCAGAAATTATCAACAAGCTTCCCTTACCTTCTTTGCAACATATTTTAAAACAATATGTTGCTTGTAAAGTTTATCAACAAGAAAGAAGGAAGGCGAAGGATGAATTAAAAAGTTGATTTAGGCTTACAGCATCTTCCAAGTATATGAAATACAAATTTTAAAGAACGTCTGTGCAGTGCGGGCATCTTGCTCGCTCAAGCTATACCTCACTAAAGAGAAAAAGAGAAACTTGCAAAATTAGTAAATAAATAAGGTCTCAATCTTACTTTTTCAAGGGGATATAAATAGGAAATTTTAAATTTTCTGACTTCCCTATGATTATAATTATTTATAACTGATAACATATGAATTGATAATTTAAAAGATGACTATTATTCAAGAAAAAACTTTGGCAGATAAAGTACGCGCAGATTTTCCAATTTTAAATCAGGAAATAAATGGTAAACCACTTGTCTATTTAGATAATGCTGCTACATCCCAAAAACCCTTAGCAGTTATCAATGCTTTGCAAGAATACTACCTCAAATATAATTCCAATGTACACCGAGGTATTCATACTTTAAGCTCAAAGGCAACAGATGCTTATGAAGGGGCTAGAGATAAAATAGCTGCTTTTATTAATGCGGCATCTCGAAATGAAATTGTTTATACTCGAAATGCTAGCGAAGCAGTTAATTTAGTTGCTTATTCTTGGGGTTTGAATAACCTTAAATTAGGAGACGAAATAATTGTCTCTGTTATGGAACATCATAGTAATTTTGTTCCCTGGCAAATGATTGCTCAAAAAACCGGAGCAATTTTAAAATTTGTTGAATTGAATAGCACTGAAGAATTTAATTTAGAACAATATAAAACTATAGTTTCAGACAAAACAAAGTTAGTAGCAGTTGCCCATATTTCTAATGTTTTAGGCTGCATTAATCCAGTAAAAGAAATTTGTTCAATTGCTCATAAAAATGGAGCTAAAGTATTAATAGATGCTTGCCAAAGTGTACCCCATTGTGTGGTAGATGTGCAAGGAATGGATTGTGATTGGTTAGTAGCTTCTGGACATAAAATGTGCGCTCCAACTGGCATCGGTTTTTTGTATGGAAAATTGGAATTACTGGAAAAAATGCCACCATTTTTGGGAGGTGGTGAAATGATTGATGAGGTATTTGTTGACCATTATACTTATGCAGAATTACCTCATAAATTTGAAGCAGGAACACCAGCCATAGGGGAAGCGATCGCCCTTGGTGCAGCAGTAGATTATCTAACCAATATAGGTATGGAAAAAATTCAGAATTATGAAGCAGAATTAACTACTTATTTATTTGATAAATTATCTCAGATTCCCGAAGTTACTATTTACGGACCTCAGCTAAATACTCATGGGAAAGGTAGGGCCGCATTAGTATCTTTTACAGTAGAAAATCTTCACCCCAACGATTTATCAACAATGTTAGATGAAGTAGGGGTAGCAATTCGTTCTGGTCATCATTGTGCTCAACCTTTGCATCAATATTTAAAGGTTTCATCTACAGGAAGAGCAAGTTTATCTTTCTATAATACTTGTGATGATATTGATGCTTTTATTTTTGCTTTGAAAGACACGATAGAATTTTTTGCTAGTATTATGGGCTAAAGAAAAATGAAAAATTGAGGTTTAATATCAAATCCGCTTGCTTTAGAGTTTTATTAAGAAACTGGATTTATGGAAGACATGTGTAAGTCTGGTTTCTATAGCAATGCTATTTTATTAATGTAAAAAATCTTACTGTTTTTTGATAAGAGGTAGTGATTTTTAACTTGTTAAATCCCTAGCTATTTAATCATTTAAGCTCATTTAAATTACTAATTTGCTCAAACTGGTCTAGGAAAGGCAATTTTTTCAATCCTATATGAGGTTATATATATGAGAGAGTGGAATCTAAACAAACTGATAGTTATTAATTTAATTGTTTTGAATGTTGTTATTTTTTTCTTGGCAGTAGTCTTGATTTTTTCACCCTATCAAACTTTAGCAACTTCCATCCCTAAACCTCAAGGAAAAACAGATTCAGAAATTGAATTGATAAATTCAGAAAATTTAAGTCGCGGTAGGGGCAGAAAATATGAGTATAAAGTTGAATATCAATTTGGTTTTCCTCAAAGTGAGGGAGAAAGAGGACGCTATACTGAAGCTTTAAATAATGCGGGTCAAGACGGATGGAAATTAACTCAAACTGATGTTGTTTTTAATCCCTCTAGTGGCCGAGGATTATATATTCTAATTTTTAGAAGAGAGAAGTAAATTATTATAATTTGTAGGAAAATTCTGGAGAAATTATACCTCCAATATAAACCCACAATATACAAGAAATCTTCCAGAGAAGATTTTTACTCTTTTCTACTGTTTCTTGTAACCTTTCCAAGGAAGGGGCTTGTTTATTCATATCAAGGTATTCATTTGTGGGGTTTAAAACTTACCCTGACAAGAAAATGCAGCTACCAAAAATACCAATAATTGCACCAAAACAATACTAGGACCTGAAGGTAAATTAAAAGCACCAGATAACATCATTCCCATAACCCCGCTCATAGCACCAATTAGTGCAGAAACTCCTAAAAACTGTAGAAATTGATGACAAATTAATTTTGCTGTTGCTGCTGGAATTACCAAAAAAGCGTTAACCAATAAAATGCCAACTGCTCTAATAGTAAGAGCGATCGCCAAAGACAAAATAATCATAAATATATATTTATATCTCTGTACAGGAATTCCCTGAACTTGTGCTAACTCAGTATTAAAAGTTAACAATATTTGTTTTGGTAAAGTTACTCCTAACCAACTCAAATATAGAGCCAATAAAATTACCAGAACAAGCAAATCTAAATTACTAATTGCTAAAATATCACCAAACAATATAGACAATAAATTACCACGATATCCAGGTACAAAATTAAACCCAATTACTCCCAATGCAACTGAACCAGCAATCACAATACTTAAAATTGTATCTCCACCTAAATTAGTTTTTTCAATTAAATAATTGATTCCTAATCCAAAGAATACCAAAAATCCAATTAAAGCTATCATTGGATGTAATTGTAATAAAGCTCCTATCACGACAGCTAAAAAAGCAGTATGGCCTAAAGAATTTCCAAATAAAGATAACTGGCGTAAAATTACGAACCCACCAAGAATACCTCCCAAAATTCCCAACAGAATACCACCAATAATTGCTCGTTGCATAAAAGGCAGACTAAATAAACTTATCAATTCTGAAAAATTCATATTTATCAATTAAAATACAAAACTGGTTTAACATATAGTCCATTCGGTAGTTTAGAAAATACAGTAGCAATTAGGTTTTTAAATAGTTTTTGAACTATAGGGTCAAGTTTTCATCCCACATTTGCACTTCAATTTTTAATATGAAATTAGCATAAAATCCATAGCTTGCCACTGAATACTTGACTCCTATTGACCACTATAATTTTTTTCTTACTTTTGACTTATATTTTTATACTAAATTTTGTTGTGTCGAATGTGTGTTTTAATGATTATGAAAATATCTAGTCAAACTCTCTCCATAAATCTTAATCAAATTCTGATCATCCAAAGCAATACTAGGTTTACCATAACATAATACATGACGATTCATACAAATAACCTGGTCACAATAACGACTTACCATATCTAAATCATGAGAAACCTGAAGAATAGAAAAATAATTTTCTGCCTGTAAATTTGCCAATAATTCTGCAAACTCCACTTCTCCATTGGGATCTATACTAGCCATCATTTCATCTAATATTAATAACTGTCGAGGTTGCACTAAACAATATGCTAATAAAACTCGTTTTAATTCTCCTCCACTTAAACTTCCTAATGCTTGTTTAGAATGATTTTGTAAGTTAACTTTTAGCAAAGCTTTTTCCACATATATAAGTTTTTCCCGTGACTTCATTAAACTTCTTTGAGGCAAACCTAAACTAACTAATTCGGCTACAGTTAAAGGAAAACTTCGATCAAAAATTAACTTCTGGGGAATATAACCAATTTTCTGCCAATATTTTCCTAAATCTTTGATTTGTCTACCAATAATTTTTACATAACCAGACTCATAAGGAATTAAATCTAATATTGCTTTAATTAATGTACTTTTTCCAGCTCCATTGGGTCCTATTATTGCGGTATTACTACTAGGAAAAACTTGAAATGAAACAGATTCTACTGCTTTATATTTACCTCTAACTACTGTCAGGTTTTTTACATCAACTACTGGTATACTTATTTTGATTTTTTCTGAATTCAATGGGAAATATCCTCTCAACTTTATTAAATTATTTTTCTCAAATTTTGCAGATAAATTACTAGGAAAATTTATTTGATTTATACAAAACTTTAGCAAAGCTACTAAATATAGTAATCTTAAATATATTGTAACAATTCAAAAACTAGAGATAAACCCTGAAAGTCTTACCATTAAAAAATTAAGATTGCTATATATAGCAATCTTAAATAGTATGAATAACAACAGAATTGTTATATAAATTAATTACTATATATTATGTATATAATGGTACTGCATAAGCCCTGTCCTACTAATTTTACTTACAAACTTCCTCTAAACTATTTAAATTATTTCTCATCGCAGTGAAATAATATTCTGGGTCTAAGGAACCACTATTCATTGGATTTAATTTTTTGAGTGGTAATTTAAGATCTTTTGCAATTTTTTCCATGCGACTATCATTAAATCCAATTTCTGCAAGTAAACCTTTGACTTCATATTCTTTAGTTGTATTTATTACTCTTTGAACATCCCCAGGTGTAATATAGTCTTGTGGCAATTCCACAACTGATATTTGTTGTAAATTATAGCGTTTTGCCAGATAGGGATAGGCATCGTGAAATGCAATAAATTTACATCCTTTAAAGGCAGCTAAACGAGTTTTAAATTCTTGGTCAAGTTGCTGTAATTTTTGCAGATAAATACTAGCATTTGCCTGATAAGTAGTTGCATTATTAGGGTTAGCTTTAACTAAGCCATCGCGAATATT
>JAKQYG010000243.1 GCA_023356515.1 Trichodesmium sp. MAG_R04
AAAAATTAGTTATTGATAAACTTTATTGATATTGAGTTCTATAACGAAGATTTTTCGTATAAGTCTCTTTGAAAATGTAAATATACATAAAGATATATGAAGATCTGCGGAATGTCGGATCTAAGATAATTATCAAAAATATACTATATATAGCGGTACTGCGTAAGTCCTGATAACAAAAAATTTTACAAGATTATGTCAACCAGTTACAAAGCGTTCATGGATAAAGAAAGTATAAGTGGGGGTCAATTGCTAAAAAAGGCCAATCAGTTGAAGAGAGCAGGGAAGTTGGATGAGGCGATCGCTCTTTATCATCAGATAATTGAAATTAATCCTAATTTTGCTTGGGCTTATAATAATTTAGGGGATGCTTTTGCTCAACAAGGAAGGTTGGATGAGGCTATTTCCTATTATTCTAAAAGTTTAAACATTAACCCTAATTCGGCTTGGCTTTTTTACCGTTTGGGGGAGGCTTTAGCTCAACAGGGAGACTTAGAAACTGCAATTGGTTATCTGAAAAAGGCTATTGAGATTAGACCAAGTTTTGAAAAGTTTCATAACAGCTTGACTCAAGTATTGGCCCGACAAAGTAGTTTGTTGGAAAAACTATACTCACAACACGAGGGCAAGGTATCTGATAAGTGGTCTTCATACTTGCCTACATACGATCTAGTTCTCAAAAGTCGCATAAATACAAATGTCAGATTACTGGAAATAGGCGTTCAAAACGGTGGTTCTCTTGAAATCTGGTCAGAATATTTTCCTACTGCAAAGTTGATTGTTGGCTGCGATATCAATCCAGAATGTGCAGAACTCAACTACGAAGACCCCAGGATTAGGGTAATTATTGGTGATGCAAACAACGATAAAGTTAGGAAAAACATTATTGGGCTATGCCAACGCTTCGACGTGATTATTGATGATGGCTCCCATAAGTCTTCAGATATTGTAAAATCTTTTGCAACCTACTTTCCTTTTTTAGAAGATCGAGGGGTTTACATAGTAGAAGATATGCATACGTCATACTGGAAAAATTATCAAGGAGGTTTGTTTTACCCTTTTTCTTCCATTACTTTTTTTAAACACCTTGTCGACATAATTAATTATGAACATTGGGGAATTGAGAAAAAAGCATCAGACATATTGAATGGTTTTTTTGACAAGTATGGCTTGAAAATAGACCCCATTGAACTTCAAAAGATTCACTCAATTACATTCCATAATTCTTTATGTGTGATAAACAAATGCAAACGAGAGTATAACAACCTTGGAAAACGATGTGTTACAGGACGTATTGACAAAATCAGCCAAACCCAGCGAAAAGCTAACAACACTTACAATACGCCAGAAAACCAAAAAGGCAATGAATGGTCAACTCGTAATCTTCCACCAGGTGAAGAGCTTTTGAGGAATTTAGAAGTCTAGGTCAGTCTAAAGTGCAATGCCGGGCAGTGTTTATATCAGTTCAATTGTAGTATGCTGAAACCAAGCTTTTTCTACTTCTCGTAATCAATAAGCGCTGGCCATGTCATTTCCTTTGTGGTTTGTTAATTTTTTTTCAAAACCGCAATTACTTCACCACCCCCACTCTTTGTAATTTCTTCTATAAAGCAGCCATTTTCTTCTGCAAAATACTTGCTAAAATCTAGAAAAGAAGTTGCAGAAAAAGTATGGTAATGAACATCATATTTTAAATTGATAAACTTAACATGGGCTTCAATTATTGAATCGTATGTTGTAGAGTTAGATACTTGCTTCTGAAAATTTGACATGATTTTTTCCAAAAACTCTCTTTGTTGCTCTGGAGTTGCTGGTGTTAGTCCAGCTTTTTTACGGATGTTTAAGCCACTAATTTCCATGAACTCCTTAACGTGAGTTCTAGTAATCTTAATTATTTCATCTACATTGCACTCAGAAAAAAACTTGTAGTCATCTATTAAATGTGCCAGGGAGGTAATGGGTCTTCCCTTATCAAAGCAGCGATCTGCAATTGGTACTGACAGGAGTAAATGCCCATTCTGGCGAATTTTGGAAAGCCAAGCTTTTAAAGTACCTATGGGATTAGGTGAATGTTCAAGAACCTGATGGCAATAATAAAATATTGAGATTCACCGCCTACTTTCGATAAAACAAATCCTTCATCTATAATATCAGTGTTAACAATATTCTTGTTTTTAAGCTCAGGATATTGCGCAAGATTCTCTTCCCTAGTTTTATAGTCCACATATTTAACCTCAGTACCTAATGAAAGATTTGTAGGCTTGTGAAGAGCTCCTATTTCAATACCCGAACCCTTCAGGTATTTTTGAGCCAACCTATCCCTATGTCCTACTTTATCTAAATCTGCCCAATCATCAGTTATCTCTAAAATTGTCATGGTGTTTTTCCTAAATTACTCCTTTAATTAATTGCCATTTTTAAAAGTAAATTAACGCTTAAATAATTTCAAGCCTATGAAAAAATATTAAAACTGGAATACTTATTTGATTTACAATTTGTCATCTTTAATAAAGTGATTTTCGGATAAAATACTTAAAATTTTTGCTGCCCGATGGGTGTATGTATGCTCCCGAAGCACCCTTTCTTGAGAAGCTCGTGCTATATTCAACATCTTTTCAGAGTTTTCTAGTAATTCAGATACTATTTGGGAAAACTCAGTAGGGGTTTCAAACACCAATATTTCCTTGCCAACTTCAAAATATTCTTCAATTTCCAAATCCTCTAGGAAAAATAGCTGAACAGTGCCAGCAAGGGCCGCCTCAAAAGTTCGAGGCCCTGGTGTTGAGGGTATCAGCTTAAACCTTTTATTGGCCTTGTCAAATCTTCGACCAATGTTTAAAGTAATCCATGAGCGGTTATACCAGTCTGCAATTTCTTTCGTCTCTATTCTACGGTTAACTGCAGTAGGACAGCTATCTGTATTCCAATTATCTCCACAAATAAGACAATTATGTTTAAGCAGTGTTGGTTCAATATCCTCAATTAACTGTTGCCTGTTTGGAAAACCCACCCCGCAGAAAAAAATATCTAAATCTTTCTGTTCCCCATTTCCAATATCTCTGTAATGTACTTTTTTATCGGCGGCTGTAGGCAAATGAAATACCTTATCCGAAAAGTAATAGTCAACCGCAGTCTTATCGTTGGAAAAAATTACATCTACCAAATGGACAAATTTGTAGCTCATGTCAAACTCGTAGGGATCGTCTAACGCCCAAAAAGCTAGAACTGAGTCAGTTTTATCGCACACTTTTCTAATAACTGCATATTCTGTCAAATCTGGCATAGCAGAACCAACTATGATTACTAGATCGGGTTTCAAGCTTTCTACATCCGTCGCTAAAACTTCATAATAGGATTTGAATACCTGGTTTGTCTCCGATAGTTCCTCTTGAAAACCACGGACAACAGAATCAACTATTCCTGCATTTCGATTAAGACGATCAGGAAATGCCCCAGAAACCATAATTGTTGTCATTAAAAATTCCTCTTACTAGACTGCTTAAGTGTTATATTTGATACTTAATAGAAGCCTTGCTATTTCAGAACCCACCGATTTTGACGCAGTTCAATTCCGTAAAGTTTAAGATCTACGTTCACTGCAACCTTTCCTTGATCAACACTGTGATTTACTCTTTTAGTTTCTATAGCTTTGAAGTAGGTTTCTCGAAATAGCTTTTGATGGCGAGCCTGAGTAAAAACCAAATCCTCCGTAACGTTTGAGCGAATATCATCAAGCTTATGGGGTTCTTTTATTAGCTTGCGAATAATACTTATTAAGGATGAAGGACTGTTCACTGGAATCTTATAACCCGTCACACCATCAGTTACTCGTTCCCCCAATGCACCAATATTAGTAACAATGGGTACAAGTCCACCCATCCATGCTTCCGATAAAGTTTGACAGTGGGTTTCTGGCCAGATTGAGAGATGTAAAGATACATCATACTCAGCAAAATTGAGCGAACCAGGCGCATAGGCTCCGTGAAGACTTGCATTAGGCAAATTCAAATTTGATATTTGCTTTTCTACCTTACCATCAGTAATGCCAAAAATATCAAAACTAACAGGCTCTTTTCGCAACAGGTTCATAGCACGAACTATTGCATCACTACCTTTTTGAGGGGTTAAGTTCCCAAAAACAATAATCTTTAACTTTTCTGATGCTTGAGCCACTGTCCTTTTTCTCTCACTCATTACTGTGGCACGAGATGGTAAGGGAGCACCGTGTGGCAATATTTTCCCACTGCCCTCTAATTGTGGATAGATTCTAGTTAAAATATCAGTGGTTGATTTTGAAACTGTGATTATCTGAAAAGCTCCATCTAAAGTTCTCCCGTAAAAAGATCTTCTAGTAGCCTGACTTCCGGCGGGAATGTTATCAGTCGCTGACAAGCAAACATCACACTGAGTTACTGCTTCTGCACTATTTTCACAGTAGCGATTCGTATAGTCTAATAAGTTAAATTTCATACACCCCAAATAATAGTCATGCACAGATATTGTGTATGGAACTCCTAAAGCCTTTGCTACTAAAGCATAACTCGGAAGATGGTTTATGAAGTGAAAAAAGTGAACTAAGTCAATACGATGTCGCACAAGAATATCGCTAAATTTTTTCTCGTAGGTCTCATTAGAAAGGTTAAACTTAGTCTCAATTTTACCAACGGTAAATTCTTCTATAGGGTTGTAGTTATTATCTGCAATCCTATAAGTGATTCTTTCTGCTTGCTCTCTTTCCTTGTAGAAAAAAAATATATCAAACGCATCAAGCAAATTCTGAGCCAGTACATTCTGGTGAATTTCCAAGCCACCGAATAATGAGGATTTTAAAGTATTATGACAAACGAAAAGCAGTCTTGGTCTTTCATTATTAATGGTAGTGGTAGTTATTGTCTCGATCGCTGTTTTGGTCTCTAACTTTTTCAACAGTTGACAACATTGGTTTAGTATAAATTTGATGCGGTGGTCATATAGATGCTCTTTGCAAGTACGCCTATAACTTTCTTCAGCAACTTTCGATATTTTTTCTTGATTAGCAAGCCAATAGTCTATCTTTTCAACAAGACTTGCATAGTCAGTATAAGTATCTA
Source organism: Trichodesmium sp. MAG_R04 (assembly GCA_023356515.1). Classification (GTDB taxonomy): domain Bacteria; phylum Cyanobacteriota; class Cyanobacteriia; order Cyanobacteriales; family Microcoleaceae; genus Trichodesmium. Next base: position 5,091 of record JAKQYG010000243.1, read on the forward strand.
TTTCTTTGCCTACATCAAAAAACTTACTTATATTGCTGTTTTTTTCATTTACAAGCTGAAAAGCACCAACTGCTGCACATTCAAATATTCTTGGCGGTGGTGTATTAGACTGGAGGTTGTCAAAGCCATCTTTTGTAGAACTGTACTGTCTAGGAAGACCAATAACAATGCGACTAAGTTGGGCGAAGCGAAGGAAACTTGTGTGACTTAGGGAACCCTTATATGAGCTAGAAGGAAGCGAAAGCTCTTTCTGTGAAACATATTGAGAATACTGGAGGACTATTTTGCTTTTAAGGTTAGGTCTGTCGCGCAGCAAATTATCAATAATTTCCACCCTATTAGGCCAAGCAGTTCCGCAAAAGAACATATCGTATCTAAATTCTTGGTGTTTATCAACGCTTACGTAGTCTTTTGAACCAGCAAGAGGAAGATGAAATGAGGAGACAGGGTACTTGGAAACGCTACCTTGATCGTTTGAAAAAATCAAATCAAAAATATCAGCATTCGCAACGTTTGCCTCTAACACATAAGGATCGTCAAATGTCCATAAGGCAGCTAGCTTAGTGTAAGTCGCCACGCGCCTGCAAATTTCTCTGTTCAATCTTTGACCGTCAATGGCTAAAAAAATATCGTAAGTCTCAGTTTGAGCGGTAGAAACAGCATCGTGATATCCTACAAAAGTAACTTTTTGAACTGCTGGATTTCGCTTTAATGCTCGATAAATGCTAAGTGTTAAATAAGCGTTTTGTGTTTCATTGTTAGTGTTAAGCAATAATACCCTTAAACTATTGTAATCCAAACCAGCTTGCTCATTGAAACTAAACTCATTATGCACTTCTGCAAACTTCCGATAAATTTCAATTTCCTGCTTGTTTGTTTCTTGTTGATTGGTTAAAACATCCCCCAAATGCTGCCAAACCGCAGCAGATCCAGGATGCAACTCCGTCGCCTTCCGCAACTCAATCTCCGCCTCACCCCATCTACCCAACCGCATCAAAGCATATCCCAACTGATGCCTAACCACAGCCGACTTCTGATTAACCTCTAACACCAACCGATACTGAACAACAGCCTCCTCCCACCGGCCCAACTTCCCCAACGCAAACCCCAAATGATGCCTCACCTCAGGTCCCGTAAAACCCAAACTAACCGCCCGCTCATACTCAACAATAGCCTCCTCCCATCTACCCAACTCCCCCAAAGTCTTACCCAAACCCAACCATACCTCACCAGACTCCTCAAACAGAACCGTCCCCTGACGATATAATTCCAGAGCCTCCTCCCATCGTGCCAACTTACCCAAAGCCCCGGCCCAACCGAGGCAACAA
>JAKQYG010000244.1 GCA_023356515.1 Trichodesmium sp. MAG_R04
GACCAAGAAACTCAATCCTGGAGATGTTTATGTTGGTCGAGTGACTCGAATTATTCCTATTGGTGCTTTTGTGGAAGTATTTGCTGGAAAAGAAGGAATGGTTCATATATCCCAAATTGCGGATTATCGCGTGGGTAAGGTAGAAGATGAGCTAGCAATTGGAGATGAGGTCATTGTTAAGGTACGAGAAATAGATTCTAAGGGCCGGGTGAATTTAACTCGCTTGAATATTCATCCTGATGAAGCTGCTGCTGCTCGTGCTAATGCAATGAATTATTAAAATATAATTACAAGTCAAAAGTCAAAAGTAGGAAGAAAATAATAGTGGCCAATAGGAGTCAACAATTTAGTAAATATTTATACTTAATATTTAACTGAGAATTTGACTCCTGATATTAAGTTAAATGAAGATCACTTTTATAGTATAAAGACTTAAGTAGGTTAATTATTTTATACTAATTTCATATTACAAATTGAAGTGCGAAACAATACTCCATTACATAATAGCAAAAGTTTAAAGGTCACCAAAACTATTTATTGTTAATTGTAATAGCTGAGTGCTTACCTATTGCCTTAACTAGTGCCTTTGCTCCTGATGAATAAAATAGGATTGCTATAGTTGAGCAAATGCTGTGTTAAATTTGATTAAGACTTGGGCAAAAATCAGTTCCCTATAACTATATTAAACAGCACTTATTCCTTCCTTGTTGCTTTGCTTGATAAACTGCTTTATCTGCTCGTGATATCATATCATCTAAGCTCTGATCTTTAGCAGAATATGTACTAACTCCAATGCTGATTGTTAAAAGGATACTTCCCTTGTCAGTTTTAATAATATTGCTAGATACCATTTTTCTGATTTCCTCTGCCAATATCAATGCTTTCTTTCCATTAGTTTCAGGCAAAATAGCCATAAATTCTTCTCCACCATATCGACCTAAAAAATCAACATTGCGAATAGTATTTTTAATACTTTTAACTACCGTACATAAAGCTTGATCCCCCGCTTGATGACCATAGTTATCGTTAATTTTCTTGAAGTTGTCTAAATCCATTAATAAAATAGAAAGAGCCGTACCATATATAGTAACACGATTAAATTCCTGATAGCCTAAATTAAACAAACGGCGACGATTTAAGGCTTTTGTCAGCGGATCAGTGTTGGCAATTTTTTGAACTTCTGCCAAAGCATTTTTCAATTCTATTTGTGTAGACTTTAATTTGTCTATTGTATGTTGCAGGAGCAAATGATTGCGAATTCTAGCAAAAAGTTCAGCTTTTTTCAATGGCTTATTAATATAATCAACTGCTCCTAATTCAAAAGCCTTGACTATATGTTCTTGTTCATTACTTGCAGTGATAAAAATAATTGGAATATTAGTATATTCTGGGTCACTTTTTAATTGCTTACACACTTCTAGCCCATTTATTTCAGGCATCATTAAGTCTAGCAGAATTAAATCTGGCTTTGAAACTTTAACCTTTTCTATTGCTTGATAGCCCCCCTGTGCAAAAGCAAGACTATAACCTATGGGTTCTAAAATTAATCTTAACAATTTCAGATTAGTAGAAACATCATCAACTACAAGGATATAATAATTTTCAGGTTGAAATGGTTCTTGTTTCAGCATGGTCTTGACCTAGTGATGATTATGGACTTCTTTTTGTGAAAGATAATACAGGAAATTGTGTTAACATTCCTTCAAATATTTTTTTTAGTTATCATACCTATATACTTGCAATTAGTTATAAGGTTGTTTCACAAAAAACCGATTACTTAGTTTCAAATAGCCATAAAAGCATACGTGAAGGTACTTAAAAAAAAAGATTGCTTACTCGTTAAGAAATGAGGAAAGCACTGAAAAAAAACAACTCAAATTTTCAACAATAAACTTCTTCTTACCCAAAGAGCGATTGCTCCTAAAAATAACAACCCCATAACACCCGTTAAAGGATTACCATCTATTCCTACTAACCACTCTGCAACTTCATCATAATATGTCACTAAACCATCAACATTAACAATATAATATCCCCATACTAAACCAGCATGAATACCTATTGGCAAGCCCAATAATTCTTGTTTTTTATTAGAAAATTGGTTTAACTGTATCTCACTACTACGCTTTGCCCAAACACATATTAAACCTAATAACACTAAACCCGGAAATTGTAACCAAGTTTGCAAAATTTCTTCTATGGGTTTAATAAAATGTAGGACTGCGTAAACAATACTACTCGCCCATAAAACTACTTTTGGTTCATAATTTCTCTCCAACTCATCTAATAACCAACCCCGAAATAATAACTCTTCAGCAAAACCAATACCTACAGAAACGAATAAACCTTCTAAAATAAATTCCAGTAACTTTTCTGAGGGAGACTGCCATATAACCCAACCAAAAAATGTCTCTAATATAAACAAACTAAATAAACTAAATAAACTTATTACTAAACCTTGGAAAAATAGTTGAAAATTACGTCTATTTATTATTAAACCGTACCAACGTAATAGATTGGGTTGTTGATATACTTTTTTTCCCCATAACCTAACTAAAATAATAAACTCAATATAGAGTAAGGTGATTGCCCATATACTCTCTAGATTAACATCTTCTACTAAAAGATATATTGGTATTGCCAATGGTGCCCATGCCAAAAGTAATGTGGTAATAAAAATTCCAATTCTTGTAGGAGCCGAAAACTCTGTTATTTTGTGAAATAATAATAAACTAGACATTGCCAACACCTACAAAAATGAGAAACTGAGCTTCTACTGAAAGTTCCTCGAGTTCTATATTAGAATCAAATTACTCATCAGGTTCTATGGTACTAGTTAGCCCATAATTTTTCAAATTTTCGCAGTAGAACTCAGCAGGTTCTAAAGCACAGATAATTACTAATGCGATACCATTCGAGTGAGCTTCCATCATTATACTAACAGCTTGAGGTTGAGTCAAACTTGGCACTGTTTTCATCAATATTTGCACCACATACTCCATACTGTTAAAATCATCGTTATGGAGTAGAACGCGATAACGCGGTGCAGTTCTACGAACTGTGGAAGTCGTAGGTTTCTCTTTTGTCTCTACAGACACTATTTTATCCTGCTTAATTATAAATTATAAAATAAGGTTACAGTTAGGATCAATGATGGCCCTAGCCAACTTGTAATTTTTTCGTTGAGTAGAACGAAAAATTAGGTTTTTTGTCATCTGACTTTTTGGTTATAACTTTTGACTAAAAAAATCCTAACTTGAAGGTTATCATAGCATAATCAAAGTTAATATTTTTTATACTGACTCAACACTAATAATCTCCCTGCTAAAATTTATAGTTGTAGAAATGTAGAGGATTTTACCAATTGTCAAGTATGGCTATGGGAGACTTCTTTAATAATTCTAAATATTATTAATGGCCCAAGAGTTGCTCAAATATAGTTGCTCAAATAATTTTAATTCAAATATAATAACATATACATTTATATGAAACGTACAACCCAAACTACCAGTCAACCATCCAAATTTAATTATGCTACTCTGGCTATTTTAGGAGGAGTATTTGTTTTAGGTATTGGTATTGGCATTGCTTTTAGCTCCACTGCTAATTTGAACCCACAAAACATGGCCTCTCGTGAATTTATAGATCGCAGCGTACCTAACCCCGAGATTTGTGTACAGTTTGGAGCTAGTGCAATGGTAATGAATATGAACATTTTCTTGACTTTAAACCCTTTTAATGTATATGTATCTCAGCCTGGTCTAAAACCAGGATGTGTTATCCGCAGAAGTAACTGGGAAATTCTACAGCAAAGACAATTAGTCAGCAATGAGCAAGTGCGTGATTGTAAAAACCGGATGAATACCTTCGGGTATACAGGAAATATTAATGATGAACCAGAGATTGATTGCATTTATCAAAACGATAGTGCTCAAAACCTATTCTTTAAAAATCTGGGGCCGGGGTTTTCTCCACCTGAAACTAATAATTTCTAGCTGATACAGCAATTTTTACCTGTTGAGGTACAGAATTCTATTATCAGCTATCAGCTCCAGTCAAAATTATTAATCGTTATATCAAATCTGCAGCCAGTAGATTTGATATTATTGAGCAATGACCTTTTTTATCTTCTAAAAATTACTAGTATCATAAAATTTGGAGCGCGCTAAATCTTCAACGACACGAACTTCTACAATACCCTCTGGTTCAATGGTGACAGAACGAGGAGAAGTAAAAAGAATACTACTAGCTCCAAGAGCTGCTCCTGCCAAGAAACCAAAACCTGAACTCGTTAACAGTAATAAAGCTAATCCCCCACCAGTACTACTACCTGCTAAAACCCTTTCATCAAAATCACGGTGTCCTCGGATCAATTCAGATTGAGCTGCAAAAGGGATAAAACGACCATTCAAATATATGGCTCTGGCGATAAATTGGCTCCCATTACTATTAGTATTAAAACCACCGAGTACAGGTGTTTTAGCTGGTACTATAATTTTACCAGATTGATCAGCGATCGCTTCTTGAAGAAGCAAGACTTCCTGTATCTCTATACCCTGTGGTAGTGGAAATTCGACCGTGGGGTAAATTAAATTTATTACTTCTCCTTTTTCAATTAAAATAGAACCATCATCCTGAGATTGATTATCTCCTGAAGTTCGAGGTAAAGTTTCTCCAAAAGAAATGATATCAACTGATTCGGTAGTGCTGTAGTTTTGTTCTTCCACAGGTTCTGGTTCTGGGGGAGGCGGAACAAAATTATCTTCAGTTTGTTTAACTTGGAGTGGTGGCAATTCCCCAATATCAGAGGGTGTAGTAGGAGACTTTTTATTACCTAAAGCGTCTATTAATGGAAATCTGACATTACCTGGTTTATCAGTGGGAATAACTAGGAATGGAATGGAAGGAACTGCTAAAGGTGGAGGGCTCGCTAGAGAAGATATTGCTTTGGGTGGGGTCTCTAGAAAGCCTACTTTCTCTTGCTTTGGTGAAGTAGAAGATTGATTATCTTCTGGTTTGGTAGATTCAGAATTTTCTAGTTCTGTAGTTTCTGTCAATGTTGTTGTTGGTGTAACAGAATCTCCATCCAAAACTATTGCTTCTGTTAGAGTTGAGATTTCTTCCTCACTCATAAGTAAACGCAACTGCCAACTATTGTCTTCCGGTGCGACCTGTTCTAATTTGACTTTTTTAGCAGACATAACTATCTCTGGAGCAAAATCTATAATTACTTTTGCTTGTTGTGATCCCTCTTGAGAGAGATTAACTCTACGCACTAGCCCTGTTGGATATAATTCAGTTACATCTACACTAACTTTGGTATCTGGAATATAGATAACTAGACGAGTAGGTTTACTTTCAACAGAATAAGTCGGAATTGCACCTACTGGGAGAGTAAACTGAAGTTGATGATTATCTGGGTCAAAAAACCAGTTTGTTAAGAAAGCAGCCCAAACTGGCACTGGAAAACTAAAATTAATTGTTAGTGTTCCCACTAAGGTAATCAATTGTAATCGAGATTTTAATTTTGATAGATTTTTTGGATGTTGACTTACCATAAGACTATTCCTTTAGAGGGGTTTGGGGGTTAAGTATCCCATTGTATGTTCTGCATCAAGTTGGGATATATGGACATCCCAAGGAGTATATGCTATAAATATACTATATTATCATTGATCAAAAGCTAGAAAAGTCTTTGTTTGCAACAAAGCTTAGGTTCGACAAATTAAATTTCTCAAGTTTATGGTACTATTAGGGTATTTTTTTTTTGAAAAGATTACATTAATAAAATAGGATTGCTATATATAATATTTAATTGAGGGGAATATGTTAGTAAGAAGAAAATAACCAATTCTGTTTCTGACTATTCTTTTTCTTTTCCCCGTAATAAACTATAAAATATACTTTACAAGCAATAAAGACTAGCTTAAGATAAATGTGAATTTAAACCCTCTAATTAACCATGTCCAAAAATAAAAAAAATACAGTAGAAACTCCTGTAGAAAAAAATCTTAGTAACCCACAATACTATTTTAACAGAGAATTTAGCTGGTTAGAGTTTAACCGTAGGGTTTTATCTGAAGGTCTAGACCCTCGGACTCCCTTATTAGAACGTTTAAAATTTTTAGGAATTTTTAGTTCTAACTTAGATGAATATTTTATGGTTAGGGTAGCAGTTCTGAAAAAACAAATAGAAGCTGAAGTATATAAGTTAACTCCTGACGGTCATAGTCCTCAAGAACAACTAGATGGAATTAATCAAATACTATTACCAATGTTTTTTTTACAACACCAATTCTTTGAGAAAAAATTACGACCAGAATTAGGTAAAAATGGCATTTATATCCTAAATTATATAGATTTAAATCAAGAACAAAAAACATATCTAAAAAACTATTTTGAAGAACATGTATTTCC
>JAKQYG010000245.1:0-3348 GCA_023356515.1 Trichodesmium sp. MAG_R04
TCAAGTAATTAGAAAAACTTTTATTCTTAATCGAGATATTCTGATTCGTACTTTTGCCCTAATTTCTACTTTTGCTGTATTTACTAATTTAAGCTCATACATGAATACTTTAGTTCTAGTAACTAATACTCTATTATTACAAGTAGTGACATTAGCCGCTTATTTTATTGACGGTTTAGCTTTTGCCACAGAAAGTTTAGCAGGAAAAAGTTATGGCGAAGGAAATCAAGAACAATTAAAAGCATTGGTAAAATTATCAGGAATAATTAGTGTGAGTATAGGGTTAATTTTTGCCATAGTCTTCTGTTTATTCCCTATTCCTTTATTTAGTTTGTTGACTAATCATACTCAGGTGATTAACAATATTAGTAGTTATGTTTTATGGTTAATACCTGTCTTGGGGTTTGGAGGTATGGCTTATATGTTAGATGGTTATTTCCTAGGTTTAACTCAAGGAAACTTATTACGCAATTCCACTTTAGTTGCTGGTTTAGTAGGATTTTTACCTTTTGCGATGTTGGGTTTGCTCTTAAAAAGTAATCATATATTATGGTTAGCATTAACAATGTTTATGGCAACTAGAGCAATTACTTTAGGTAAGGCTATTCCTAATATAATCGTTGAAAAAAATTCTGCTTGAAATGTAGAAAAGTTTTTGATAGGTAGTATAATTAAATAACTGATAACTGATAACTAATAACTAAAATGACAGTAATAGTTAATTTCTGGAAATGCACACTTGGATATACTGCATATAATGCTATATATGGGCTAGATGTAGGTCATGCTTCTATGCAGGTTATTAATGACAAAAACCCCAAAGATGAAATTTATATAAGTCATCACCCTAAAATTAAAAATTCTATAGCTTTTTTGCCAAACTCTCATAAATATGCTTCTTTCCAATCTATCATAGTAGATAGTTTTATTCCTAGAGAAAAACATATTTCTTTTAAAAAAGATTGCAATAACCGGGATAGTAAACCCAATAAAAAAATTATTATTTATGGTTTAAATGAATCTCGGATAAGAAAGTTTGCTGAAAAGTATTTAAAGAATGATTTATCAGAACAAAAAACTCAATACCATTTTCTCAAAAATAATTGTTGCACAGTTGTAGCTTATTTGATTTGCAAGGGATTAAGTAGTTATCAAAAAAACTCTAAGTTTTGTTCACCTTCGAGTTATCAAACTGACTCATTTTTTGGATACGACTCTAAGATTGAGAAATTATTTGTGGCATTTAATAAAACTTTTTGGTCGCCTCGGTCTCTAGAATCTTTTGTTAAAAAAGTCAAAAATAAAACTGAGAAAAAATACTCTGCACTATATTTTTCTGTACGTAAAACAAATCTATTATAGGGTTTCACTGAAGTTAAAAGTCAAAAGCAAAAAGTCATAGATTAAGATTTTATAGGCTTAAAAATTTCATACTACAGGAATTTCAGGAAATTATTCTACAAATGGAAGTTAATACCAAATCTAGTTATCAATGCATTGCGTTTTTTAAATTCTTCTCTAACTTTCCTGTCCTCTGCCTTCTACTTTCAGTCAACAGGTGTTGATAAATTTTAAACAGTTTATTAGTAATTTTTTTAGTATGAAATTTATTGGAATAGACCTGGGTTGGCAATCTGGTAAAAGCGGTCTTTGCTGTCTACAATACTCAGATAAAAAATTAAAAATATTAGACTTAGACTGTGTACTAGAAATTGAAGACATTCTCAATTGGATTGATAATTTAACTCCTCTATCAACTCCAGCTCTAATTGCTGTAGATGCTCCCACAATAATTCCTAATCAAACAGGAACTAGACTGCCAGATAAACTTACTCATAAATATTTTGGTCGTTATCATGCAGGATGTTATCCGGCAAATATTAACCGCCCCTTTGCTCAAAAAACAATCAAATTTGGCATTAGTTTAGAAGCTAAAGAATTTATTCATGCGCCAACTATTAAACCTCAACAACCAGGACGTTTTCAAATTGAAGTTTTTCCCCATCCAGCTATAGTTAATCTGTTTCAGTTAGAAAAAATTTTGAAATATAAAAAAGGTAGGTTAGCCGAACGTAAATTAGAACTTTTGAAACTGCACCAATACATTATAAATATTTTGCCAAATTTAGAACCGGCTCTAGTAATTTCTAACAACTTTCTAGATACGGAAAAAATTAATAGTATGACCACTCTCAAAACTACAGAAGATAAATTAGACAGTTTAATTTGTGCTTATATTGGCACATATTGGTGGTATTGGGGTCAAACAAAAAATTTGGTATTGGGAAATTACACAACTGGATATATAGTAGTCCCTAATCGACTAGATGACACCCTGCTAAAGTTATGAAAGAAAATATAGCCAAACTCAAATTAGAAATAGATACTTTACATACAGAAATAGATACTTTACAAGTTAAAATAGAGACACTGAGTCAAAAACGTTCCTCTTTCCAAATAAATATTAGCTTTCCTAAAGATAATACTCCTGAAGTACTAGCAGAGTTTCGTAAAAAAAATACCGAAGAAGCTGCAAAGTGGCAAGTAGAAATACAAGAAATTAATCAATCTCTCAAAGCATCAGAGGCGCAACTTAATCATAAAAAAACTACCCTACAAGAAAAAAAATATCGGCTGCAATGGCTGGAATTACAACAGCAAGTTTACGAGGGGGGAAGGAAGGTACAACAACAAGTGCAAAAAGTCAATGAAAAAGCTAATCAACTTGAAGCCGAAATACAAACTCTCAAACAAATTTATCAACAATTTAATCCACTTTATTGTCAATGGGTGCAAAACCCGGCCAATATAGTTGAATTTAAGGCCAAAACTATCCCCTATGTTTATATTAAAGATAATGGCTTTGAATTGGACAATAAAGAAATTAAGTAAACTTTCGTTACAATTTAACCGTAGGTTGGGTTAAGCGACAGCGCAACCCAACAGGTATAAGCACTTCAACAAAAATGCTAAATTTTTTGTATTCATTTTATGATGTATTAAAGTAAGCGTAGAAATTTTAATTCATCTTTTAAAATCCAAAAAAATCAGCGATCGCAGGCAGTAATTTTTCCCACTGCTCGATTAATTTTGCTGTCTTAGGTAACTCTATAAATAAGCCTCTAAAAAATCTAATTACTCCTTTTGCTGTTTGTTGGTTTCCCTCAGGATTTTTTCCTGCTTCTGCCAGACTTTGTAATTGTTTGAAAGCTTCTTCTTTATCCTCTTGACTCAAATTTGACTCTGCTTCAATTGCTTCTTGAAGTTGAGTTAAAGATTCTTTAATTCCTGGTTTATTTGATTCAGAAAAATCTGGTAATTCATTGATAGAAGCAGTAACATTTCCTT
>JAKQYG010000245.1:3448-6402 GCA_023356515.1 Trichodesmium sp. MAG_R04
CTCTATATCAATATCAAAAATATCCTCAAGATTTTCAAATCAAAGATACAACTAAAACAACTTATCAGGATTTAAATATCGCCCCTACAGTTAATCCTACTTACTTTTATGGACGTACTAAAGAACTAGAAATTCTATCTGGCTATATTTTCCATCAAAAAACTCGTCTCATGGCTGTCTTAGGATTAACTGGTATTGGTAAAACTACCCTTGTAAAAAGATTTATTGACTTGAATATCCAAAAGTTTGATGTAGTGATTTGGAGAAATTTAAAACTTGTTAAATCTCTCAATTATCTAATGACCGACCTGTTAAAAAAAATCAGTATTGAAAATCAAAATATTCTCATCTCAGACGAAAAATTTACCGGAATTTTTGACTTATTATCTAATCAAAAATGCTTGATTGTTCTTGACGACGTGCAAAATATATTTATCAGTGGAAAATTTGCCGGAAAATATCAAAATCAACATACAGAATATCAAAACTTCTTCCAAGCGATCGCTGAAATTGAGCATCAAAGTTGTTTAATACTAATTAGTCAAGAAAAAACTCAGGAAATGACTGCTTTAGACCGAGAACTATACCCGATTCAATGTCTAGATTTAGAAGGGTTAGATAATTTAGCCGGATTAGAAATCATCCAAGAATATAAACTACAAGATAGAGAATATTGGTTGAACTTAAACAATATGTATCAAGGTAATCCCTTATTTACAATATATATGCACTTTAATCAAAGATATTTTTCAAGACTTAGTATCTCAGTTCATAGGTGAAGGTAATTTAATTATTACAGAAGAAATGAAACTACTTTTTGATACCTTATACCAGAGAATTTCTGATGTAGAAAAACAAATAGTTCTAAAAATAAGCAAAAGGGATGAAAATATTTCAATAGAAGATTTAAAAATATCCAGCTCATTGTCATCTATAGATATTATCAATGGATTGCAATCCCTAAAAAGACGATACTTATTAAATCAAACAAAAACCAACAATACCTTATTTAGCTTATCTTCCTTATTCAAAGAATATATTAAAAACTTTCAGATGTAAAACTAAACTATATTGCTTGACAAAAGCAACGAATTAGCCTAATTTCTATGCATTAATACTATACCTAGTTAAAACTTCAGTTATTCAATAATTAACACAAACCGAATAACCTTTGTCCAGGATGAATACTGTCCTTAATATCCATTATTCTTAGCTTGCTTATCCCACCCTACCCCTCTTGGGAGAGGTTAAAGGTGAACCTCTAGCTCAATAGCAAAGTAGAACAGTCTTTGAGAAATAGTATTATAGGACTACACGCAAGTCATAAGTCAGAATTCATAAGTCATAAGTCACCTATGACTTAGTTTTAGCATTTAGCTATGTCCACGCTCAATATTCTACTCCTATACTACTTCCTACTCTCCCAGCCCTCTGATCCCTTCCTGATTTTAAGTAAACTTTCGTTACAATTCTAACATGATTATTTCTACAAGTGTCACCGGCTTGTAAACTTACCGATCAGGACAATTAAGTTGACCTACTAGTTAAGATAAAAGATTTTAGAAGTAGAAGGTAAAGTAAATATGGCCGAATTAAGGGAAATACCCTATTTATTACGAGCAACTCAAGGTGAATTATTAGACCGTCCACCTGTATGGATGATGAGACAGGCAGGTCGCTACATGAAAGCTTATCGAGATTTACGAGAGAAATATCCCTCATTTCGCGAGCGTTCCGAAAACGTAGACATTGCTGTGGAAATATCTCTGCAACCTTTCCGCGCTTTTAAGCCTGATGGAGTAATTTTATTTTCAGATATCTTAACTCCACTTCCAGCAATAGGCATTGATTTTGATATTGTTGAAAGTAAAGGACCAATTATCAATTCCCCTATTCGTACTCAAGCTCAAATTGACCAACTTCATCCTATAGAGCCAGAAGAGTCTCTACCTTTTATTAGGGAAATTTTACAAACTCTCAGAAAAGAAGTTCAGAATGAGGCAGCAGTTTTAGGTTTTGTCGGGGCTCCTTGGACTTTAGCTGCTTATACTATAGAAGGTAAGAGTTGTAAAGATTATACGAATATCAAAAAAATGGCTTTTTCCCAGCCAGAAATGTTGCATCAGTTTTTGGCTAAACTGGCGGAGGCGATCGCAATTTATGCTCGTTATCAAATAAATAGTGGGGCACAAGTCATCCAAATGTTTGATTCTTGGGCAGGTCAACTTAGTCCTCAAGATTATGAAACTTTTGCTTTGCCCTATCAAAAATTGGTAGTACAGGAAGTTAAGAAGACCCATCCTAATACTCCTTTTATTCTATATATTAATGGTAGTGCTGGGTTGTTAGAGAGAATGTCCCAGACTGGTGTTGATATAGTGAGTGTAGACTGGACTGTTGATATTGCCGAAGCTAAACAACGCCTTGGTAATAATATTGGAGTACAAGGAAATATAGACCCCGGTGTACTGTTTGGTTCTAAAGAGTTTATCAAATCTCGTATTCTGGAAACTATTCGCAAAGCTGGTAACCGAGGTCATATATTAAATTTAGGACATGGTGTTTTGAAAGAAACTCCTGAAGAAAATGTAGAGTTCTTCTTTAAAACGGCTAAAGAAATTAGTAGTTTATTAGCAGTAACTGGTTAAGTTTAATTAAGGTAAATTTGAGATTTCCACGATTTTTTTAGGGGTTGGTTATAACCTAGCCCTAAGGTTGTTAGTAAGCATTCAACCGAATGCTTACCATAACAGATAATTGGAACTTAGTAATAACTAACAACTAATAACTGATAGCTGATTTGTATGAGCCATAAACGGATTTTCATCACGGGCGCTAGTGGATGTATTGGTCACTATATTGTTGAATCTTTAATTCAAAATACTCACCACGAACTTTACTTATTAGTTAGGAACCCAGATAAATTAAAAGTTGACTATAAGGCTCGTCCTGGT
>JAKQYG010000246.1 GCA_023356515.1 Trichodesmium sp. MAG_R04
CCTATATTGTCTAGGGTTTTTGCTATACCAATATTGTCTTGATTTTTCCGATAAAATTCTAAAGCTCGTTCATAATGTTCTAAAGATTTAGAAAATCGTTTTAAATGGTAATAAATTTTTCTACAGCAAACTCAAATTGAGAATTATCAAATTCTCTTGTTGCTTGTTGCTCAAGTTTTTTTATTTCAGTTTTTCGATTATTTTGTGAAATGGAATTACTCTCATTTTTTGTGATATTTACCAGTGCTTGTGAATTTATATTCGCTTTTTTATCGATTATAATAGATGGTGGAACAATTAATATAAATATGATAGGTATAATTAACCTAAAATTTTCACGAATTATCATTTTAGTAACTCAAGACTAAAGTTTTTAATAAATATTCAAACTTAATATTAATTCTCGATAAATCCTCATCAAAAGATAATTGAGCCTTAGTTTTACCATAAGTATTCAGCTATATATAGCAATGAGCACTCACATCCTTACATATTACTATCGTATTAAATGTAACACAAATTTATGCTTCTATTAGCGATACTTTCACATATATTACATTAGTAGCAATTTGTACCATGTAAATATACCAGCGCACGTTGCTATATATAGCAATGAGCACTCACATTTTTACATATTACTATCGTATTTAAATGTAGTGTAAACTTATGCTACTATTACCAATACTTTCACATATATTACATTGGTAGCAATTTGTACTATGCAAACATGCTAGCGCACGTTGCTACATGTCAGCTCTCAGCAATAAAACTCTACTTGCCTAGTAAAATTTAATTCTGGCGCAGATCAATTAACAAACCTTATTTTATTGTGCTAACAAACCTTATTTTATTGTGCGGAATGTAGGTTTAATCTAAGCACAAAAATACTAATAGCTAATGACTGAAAAATTATATTTTCCTAGCTAATTCCCTGTATATTTTTTTCCTCAGCAGAAACAGTAGCAAACTTTTATTCTTCATTCTGACTATCTTGGGATATTTTTTTTTCTGTTAAAGAAGAGATTGCTTCTTTTTCAATTTCTGTCAAAGTAGTTGGCTCTGTTTCAATATCAGATACCATAGACTTTTCTTTTTCGAGTTGAGTATCTTCTGTCTGACCTATAATCTCATTAATTTCAGGTGTTATCTCCTCAACAGAAACTAATTTCTCAGTATCAGCTTGAATTTGCGCAGATGTTGACTCAGAATTATAATTTTTACTATCTCTACCTTGAATGATATTTTTAATATTACTCAATATCCCACTAACAGGTGTCAATAACTGAGCAAAACCTCCAACTTTTTTTGATGAACCTGTCTGTAATTCCTGAGATATTTCTGATATAGTTTGAGGATAAGTTAAAATATTTTCTTCTGTTATACTTTCAGTTGTCTTTACTTCAGATTCTTCTATAATTTTGCTTGAGTCTGAAGTTGTTTTAGATGATAGTAATTCAGATTTAGTTTTTCCTGGTTTAACTTCATTAATCAACTCTTCAGTAGTAATATTTTCTAAATCTTGAGTAACAGTTCCTACTGACTCAGTGAAATCTAATTTTGAAACCTTCTCTAATTCTGGTATAGATATTTTTTCAGAAACAGTTGATTTTTCTTGAGTATTATCCTGAGTACTTTTCCGACTTGATATTTTGGTTTGCTCTGCAACTGGGGTGACTTGACGACGCAAAATTAAAATCTCCGAGGTAAACCAACCTAATAAAGTTACACTTGCCACTTGACCCAATAACACTGCACCTGTAATTCTGCCTGCACAAAACCATAATACTAGGGCATAGAATAGTCCTATACCACTCCAGATAAAATCGTTTTTTCGATGGACTTCTGGAAAGAAAAAAGCCACTATATACAAGGCTAAACTACCAAGGCCAACAGCTAAGGCCAATATGTATGTAAGCATAAGTTTAGGTACTCCCATTATATATTTGTATATAGGGTCATTTTATCGTTCAATAACTCCTATTAACTTTTGTATTTTCAATTTCAAAGTATCATAGATGGTTAAGTAGAGAATTTTAGAAAACTATACAGTAAATCTTGTAGGCATTGATTTAGGATTAAAAAAGACATATCCAAAACCAAAGCTACAGGATTTATCTGACAACTATTTATGGATTAGATGATATTTTGACTCTAAGATCAGGGATGTACCTATGACAAAAGACCTCTAGGAGAGAAAGCAGGATAAGGTGAAATGAGGTGAAAGTCTCACCTCCGGTTCTGAAGGCGAGTCAGATAAGGTAATTTACCTAGCCTAGTTTAACCCTTTCCACAAAGACCAGTATGATTAACTTTTTGTTTTAACTCAATATTTAACTCCCCCGGCGAGAAATCTAAACTTAAACCAGTATAGGAATTGCTATAAATTATAAATTTAACCACTGCATTAGCATTTTTGGTGCTGGCAATAGAATTATTACCAATAAACCTAGCATTAACAACCCCAAAAAGTCACGTTGATTATCTAGTTCACTAACATCATTAAGGGCAGGTTCATCGGCAAGAGGCAGTAAAAACAAAAAGATTGCTAAAAATAAAAATTCCTTATTTATGAAAGCTAATACTAATAATAAAAAACGCGAAATTTGACCAATGACCATACCAGTACGTTGCCCAAACATGGCGTGTACTATATGACCACCATCAAGTTGTCCAATAGGCATTAAATTATATGCAGTTACTACTAAACCTATGTAACCAGCTACTGCTACTGGATGTAAATCTATGCTCTTATTATAAGTTAACTTCGCACCTAATGCTAATTTACTTAATATAGTTAATAAAAAAGAAAAAGTGGGATTTAAGGAATCTATAGATAATATTCCTGAATCTTCAGAAAGAGGAACAATACTAGAGTGAGATAAACCCCAAATTAATAGCGGTATTGTAACTACTAATCCTGCTATAGGGCGTGCGATACTAATATCAAATAAAGATTTACGATTAGGTACTGGACTTTGCATCCGAATAAATGCTCCAAAAGTTCCTAAGAAAAACGGTACTGGAATAAAATATGGTAAAGTTGTAGGAATTTTGTATAATTGAGCTATTATGTAGTGGCCAAATTCACGGCATCCTAGAATCAAAATCAGAGTAATGGCATAAGGCAAACCTTGGATTAATAAATTAGGGTTATACTGTATGGCATTTTCAGAAATACCAACGATTTCTCTTGCTCCTACGAATGTAGTAGTGAATAAAGTGATTAGTAATAATCCTAAAGTCAACATTATACGTATTTTATATTCTTGAGACTCTTGATTTTTATTCTTACTACAACTTGGGTTAGGAACTAGGGCAAAAAAAGGTTTACCTTGAAAGCTGTTTTGAAATACTACTAGGAAGCGATCGCCAAATTTTCCTTCTACATTTTCTTGTACTGTTTGATAGGCTTCCTCTGAATTAGAACGTAACTGACCACGACAAATAACTGCTTGAGGTTTATACTCTAAGTTCCGCAGATAGTAGACTGTCCAAGGGAAACAATTTCGCAGGTTTGTTTCTTCTGTTTTGTCTATTGCTAGTTTTGGTACAGTGTGGTTGATAGTTTGAGTAGAATCGATTTCTGTTTGACTATGGTAGCTACTATTTTCTTTTTTTGATTGATCTGGTAGATGATGTCTCCATTGCAACAGTAACCAGTACAGATAAGGACACAAAATAAAAGGAATGATAATTAATGCTGGCGGTACTTGCTTTTCAGGATATAGCAACATCCAAGTTGTCCATATTAAAGCTGGTGTCAACATAATCAGCCATAATATCCAGACGGGAGTGCGAGTAATTTGACTTATACTACGCCGTAATATAAAGTATGTAATTAACCCTAATAAAATTAATAAAAAGAATAAAATTAATAAAAAGAGCATAATAGTTTACTAAGTTCTGTCCATTTCTAATTAAGTAATAATACTGCCTTGACACAACAGCCTTTTGTCCCCAAAATCCCCCAATTTGTCCTAGAAAATATTTTTGCTTTTTCGCCAAATAGGGATACTTTAGGAGGAACTTCTTATTTTATTGTAGAGAATCAGACCAACATTCTGATTGATTGTCCTGCTGATAATGAAACAAATCAAAAATTTATTATGGAACAGGGAGGGGTAAAGTGGTTATATATTAGTCATCGTAGTGCTATTGGCAAGGCAAAGAAATTTCAAGCAGCTTTCAAATGTGATATTCTCATTCAAGAACAAGAAGCTTATTTATTGCCTGGACTAAAAGTAATAACTTTTGAATATGAGTTTAATTTGAGTCCACATACTCATGTTTTCTGGACTCCTGGCCATTCTCCTGGTTCGTCTTGTCTGTATTATTCAGGAAATGGTGGGGTATTATTTACAGGTCGTCATTTATTACCTAATAGTCAGGGGGAACCTGTTCCATTACGTATTGCTAAGACTTTTCATTGGCCTAGACAAGTTCAAAGTGTTAAAATTTTGATTGACCGATTTTCTTCGGAAACTTTACAGTATATTTGTCCTGGTGCTAATACTGGTGTCCTGAGAGGTAAGCGAGTAATTGACTCAGCTTACGAGCAGCTAGTTTCTGTATTTGTTAGATTATCAGAATCACATAGCAGTTTGATCAGAAAAGATGCAAGATAAAGTACCATGATAGTTACTTTCCCTTAACATCCCATCTGCAATAACTACATTCCCTCCTAATATTGCTAACGGTGCCTGTCTCAAAGCTTCCGCTTTGTAATCTTAACACTAATTCAAATGACTATAAAACTCTGTCATTAACCCCAATGTACTTTGATCACTCACATACCAAATACTAAGCTAAATCTGATGTCACTCCTGATGCTACCGCTAATCCTGCATTCCCTAATTATCCATTTGTATCTTCCACAGCAGTGAGACAAGCAGGCAATGCCAACAAATCTACCGCAACGTCAAGAGTCTTAAGAATTGGAACAATAGGAGTGGAAAAAAAACTGGCTATAGAAACATTTCGGGTGCAGAGGGAGCATCCAGATGCTAACGCTCAGGTATGGGCAATGGATGAGCATCCCTTGGGATTAAAACCTGTAATCAGAAAAGTTTGGGTTTGATTTGGGGAACAAGCAAAAGCTGTTGTCAAATGGCAGTTTAAGTATGAAAACGCCAGTTAACCTCTGCAGTTATACACAAACGATGCTACCGAACATGATATTACAGCAGATTCCACTAAGGTGAAGGTAGACCGATCGCTGGCAAGATCATGCATGAGAACATTTAATTTTTAATATCTGTACTTCGTATAGTTCGAATTTGCTGTATATCTATGATTTTCATATTCATTATTAGACAAGGTTTTGAATCGTTAGTCATATATACTATATTTTCACATGGAAAATGTGGGTTGTAATGTATACCTATTGACCTAAATATTTTGATTGCGGTAATTGCCCATAATTTTTTTTGTGTCTAGTTCCGTGGTTATAGCTAGTTCCTCCATTTTTCTAGTTACAATAACTATGAATTCTAATCTTTATATAAGATAAGAGAAACTTAACGCCTTTGCCAAGGGATCATATTATCTTGAGCTAACGTTTGAGAAACAGCGATCGCTCCGTAAAGATTTAGATGGCTAGGGTCAGAAAAGTTATCATAAGTGTCTGGCCATGCAATACCTAAATCTCGGAAGATAAAATTAGTATATTCCCGAGATAAGTTCTGCATATATTCCTGAAATTCTTGTTCATAAGCAGTTCTTACTTCATCTAAATATACTGTAGTTAAAGGCATATTTACAAATACAAAATTAACCCCTATTGACTGAGTATGCTCCAGTAAATTTTTTAGTGCAGTGGTTTGTTTTCCTATTAACTGAAACTCAGCATAATCAGCATCATAGTCACCAGAAACCTTAGTATAATTTTGATAGTAATTTTCCGGTTCAAATATCATCGAAATTGGCAGAAAACCATTTGCTTGAAATTCCTCGAATTCTACAGTCTCTTTTGTTGCTAAATTATGATTTTCTTGTTGATGCAAAAAATCCCAATTTGTCGGATTCTTGATAATTGACAGTAGCAAACTTTTCAAGCGATCGCGCTGCTGATAAGTAACTGATATTTCTTCAATTTTTTCCTCTATTTTTTTCAATATTTGCTTATACTTATTTAAGTCATAATTCACTGATATGTGTGATCTATTGTTCCCAATTATAAATGTGCCAGCATTTACTTGCTCATAACCTTCAGAACTAGCAATAATATCAAAAGTCCTATCAACTCTACCACTATTTAGAGCGCGAACTCCATCAGCAAAAATAATTAATTGTGGCAATTGTTCTGGTGGTAAAATCTTACGTATAATCAAATCTACTACTTGAGCAGTTGCCCCATTTACCCCAAAATTATAAATTCTTAAATCTGGATATCCT
>JAKQYG010000247.1 GCA_023356515.1 Trichodesmium sp. MAG_R04
ATCTGAGTCATAGTAGAAATAGAATGACAAAAAATTTCTGATCGTAAGGAAGGTAAATTAAAGAAAACCGGAAATTTGTAGTTTGTGCCTGGGAAATCTCTTGAGCGTAATTAATTTTCTCCGTCTTGATTTTGTTCTCATTCCTAAATTATATATTCATAGTATTTGTGCTATGTTTTATTTTTTTTATTTATATTTTAGCCAATATGATTGGCTAAGTAGATATAAGTAATTAGAATTAAATTAGAATTATTTATAATAAATCCTATAGTAATTGTGGGTCTAATGGGTTTTACAAGTTTGCTTTTTTCCCTTAATATCGGAGATAGAAAAAACAAGTACAAATATTTTGGCTAATCAAGCCTGGTAATTTGTATAAGTTTAAATTATAACTCAAAATTCTAGATGAGGAAGATTTAATGGCTACTTACAAAGTTACTTTAAAAACGGAAGACGGTGACAAAGTAATTGATTGCCCTGAAGATGAGATTATCCTTGACTTTGCAGAAGAACAAGAGATAGATTTGCCCTATTCCTGCCGTGCTGGTGCTTGTTCTACCTGTGTTGGTAAAATTGAGTTAGGTACAGTAGATCAAAGTGACCAGTCTTTCTTAGATGATGAGCAGATGGAAGCAGGATATGTACTAACTTGTGTAGCTAAACCAACATCTGATTGTACAATCTTAACTCATCAGGAAGATAGCATGTAGTTATTAACTACATTTTGGAATACGAGTATAAGGATTTAAAAGCCTTTTGTGAAGAAGTCTATTTAAAGAGAAATCAAGGAGCACAAAAATGGCAACTTACAAAGTCACCCTGAAAACTCCAGATGGAGAATCAACAATTGACGTTCCTGATGATGAATATATTCTTGATACAGCAGAGGAGCAAGGGATTGATTTACCCTATTCCTGTCGTGCAGGCGCTTGTTCTACTTGTGCTGGTAAAGTTACATCAGGCAAACCTGTAGATCAATCCGATCAATCTTTCTTAGATGATGACCAGATACAAGCAGGATATGTACTAACTTGTGTAGCTTATCCTACCTCTGATTGTGTGATCGAGACTCACCAAGAAGAAGCACTTTACTAAAGACTGTAGTTGACAACTTTAGACTAATCAATACTAACAATTTTGAGAGTAACTTTACATGTAGCTATATTAAAGTTACTCTCATTATTCTCATTATATAGATGTTTCCGAAATCAAAATTAAGCTATAATTTTAATTAAGATTTTGGAAAAAAAGTTTACTGATAAGTGAAATACTAGCACATATAAAGTTAATTGACCTTCAAAGATAATTGATAAATTTAGGGTGCTTCCTAATTATTTCGCAATTCTTCTGTTATACTTATATTCATACCTATCTTTACTATTTTTCGTAAGAATGAAACAGATCTGCCCTCCAAGGTAGGGTTTAGGCCTTCCTTACCTACTTCTTAAAAATAGTTTTTCAGCAAATTATCACTATTTTTGTCCAAAAGTAACTGACTCGTTGAGAGGTTGGACTTCGGTTCCCGGAAAATAAAAACTGAGAATGCGATCGCTACTCCAACCTAACTCAGCTAACTTAATTGAACCTTTCTGACTAAAACCCACTCCATGTCCAAACCCACCACCAACAAAAGCATAGCCCCACAAAGTTTGATCAGGTTTGTATATAGGATCTAGATAAAACAGTGTACTCCAAGGGACCCAGAAAGCATTTTGTACCTCATCTTTATTTAATTTTATAATTCCTCTATCTGTTTCCACAATCATTTTTAGAACACGACCAGCTAGCGATCGCTCCATCACCTCTACTTTTTTAATTGTTTCAAACTGAGCAAAAGGACTTTTTTTATTTCTAAAATAACTCTTTAAATAGCCAACTATATCAGGTAAACTAACCACCTCTCGCCAGCGAAATTTTCTACAACTATCCTCATTAAATCCTTTTTCAAGACTCATAAACTTACGAAAATTTTTTTCCGAAGCTAAACTATTTTTAGATAAATCCCAAATATTATTATTCCCATCAACAACAGGTTGCAAATAAGGACGTTTAGCACCATTCCATAAATCATTAAAATCTGCCGTAATACCACCACTAACAGCAAAATAAACTGCATCTATTAACTCACCTTTATAAGTCAGAACTTTTCCCCTAGTTGCAATTACTGCTGCATCTGTTTCTGGGTAAACATTCAATCCTTGATAAACTTGACAGTGAGTATCAGCACATAATTCATAATTATCTACTACAAAGCGATGTAAATTTCTGAGTGCATAGGTTCTAGCTAAAATTGACTGAGCTTCTAAGGATGCTTTTGGTGGCCAAGCTCCTAATTCATGGGGTACTACTCCCCGAATATAAGTTTCTATTGGTACATTATTCACCAAGGTATAAGTACCATAAGCATTAGGTTCTAGTTTTAACGAGCCAGCATAACGTCGTTCTTCTAGTATTTCTGTATCTTGGTTAAATTGATTATTGATAATAATTTCATTTTTCCCCGCGGTAATATATAGTTCATGACGATGATAAATATAGCCATTCATATTCCAGTAAGCTGTAGGTCGTTGTTTTAAAGTTTCCAGGGCAAGATAAGCACTTGTATTACTATGAGCTTGTATACTTTCTAATAGCCAGTGTCGTAATAAAGGAGTTTTATAGACTTCTCTTTTTGCCCAAACTTTCCATCTACCTGGTTGAGCTACTTCTACTTCTATCCCTTGATCTCTCCATAACTGGGCATCCTCTTCAGCATTTTCATAACTACGGTGACTACTAATAATTAACCGCTCTTTTAAAAGAGGTTTTTCTAGGGGTTTCATTTTAATTTTTAGTTCTACTATTTCAGTAGTAAGAGTTTCTTCTCCTACAGGAGTTTTAAAACGTAAAGTCAATTTATCTCCTGGAGTTGCTTTAATAATAATTTTATCTGTTGTTTTCGCACCAAATTTTTGTATAATTCCTATTTTAAGTAATCTGTTATATCTTTCCACAGCTTTTGCTGGCATTATATTTAATCCTAGTAGTAAAGCTATTAATAAGATTGTATTTTGGATTAATTTCTTAGGTAAATATTCTTGAGATGTTTTCGATGTTTTCGCCGACAAAGTTCTTAACCTATGTAGTATTTATTTTATAATTATTCTACCGAAAAAAAAGTTCTCCTAACAAATGATTTGCTTTTAAGATTGAAAGTTTGATAATAAAAGACTTACAGTACCTAGAGTTATAAATAAAGAGTTTCTAACAGCTAAAATTACTGAAAGTCTTAGCTAGTAATAGTTATTCCCATAACTTTGCACCGTCTAGAAAATTGCAGCAGAATACAGCCCTTTCCTTTGTGATGAAGTGCACCCACGGGAGCAAGATGACCATACTACATGATCTTCACTATTTACTTTTACATCATTGGCCCGAAATTTGCTGTAACAATTCAACTAAAGGCAATGAAGCTGATAGCGGTACTATTGAGAACTCTACTCCTTTTGGTCGCCAGAAGATTCGTCTTCCGTAGTTGGGATATAACTCCTGCCCTCTATCTTTATTTGTTAGCAATTATGGTATGTTTAGACTAAACAAAAAAGTTTGCTCTTTTCCTTTAATATCTGACAAAATGAATCAGTCTTTTCCAATCAACTACACCCCCAAATTAAAAAACCTAATGCAAAATGCAAAGATTTCTAGCTATGCAGAATTAAGTAAAAAAGCAGGAGTTTCAGAGTTACAGGTAATTCGGTTGCAACGTGGTCTAGCACCACAAATGCGAGTAGATATTTTGCTCAAAATTAGTCAAGCGTTAGGAATAACTTTAACAGAATTATTAACTAATTTTGCACCTGAACTTATCGAAAAATCACCAGAAACTTCTACCTCAGCACTAGAACAAGAATATAATAATCTCCAAAAAAAATTAGAACAACAAAAACAATTTTTAATGCAAGAGTTTCAGCAATCTAGTTTACAAATTTTAGAATCTTGGTTACAACAATGGCCTACTGTGAGACAGAAAGCCAAACAAAACCCTCGTTTAGCAGCTATCAAAATATTACCTTTGTTAGGCCCAGTAGAAAAACTTATGGAACATTGGAATGTAGAATCTATTGCTCCTGTTGGAGCAGAAGTTCCTTTTGACCCGCAGTTGCATCAATTAATGGAGGGATCTGCCCAGAAGGGAGAAATGGTAAAAATTCGTTACACTGGCTATAGGCAAGGAGATAAACTCCTATTTCGTGCAAAAGTTAGTCCTGCAATTTAAATAGGTATTACTGATACATAGCTATGATTTTTCTTGAATAGGGATAATGCTCCCCATCCCTATTATGTTTCATCTTGTGTAGCGCAAGCCCTAACTATTAACTCAAAAATCTTTAAGATTTGGTCAAATAACAGCTCTATAGCAAGATTTCAGTAACCCCTTTAAATAACAAAGAGGCTCAAAAATGGGAATTGATTCGGGGGTACTTAGACTTAATCTTAGCAATAAGCTATACTAGTCTAGGTTTCCTAATGTTTAAAGCTATAGCTTCTATAAAATATGAGCAATCGTGTTATTACATATATTGAACCTTCTGGTATTTTCGATGGTACTAAGGCTAGTTCCTTTCGCCAAGAAATTACTGATAAAGTTAATTCTGGAGCTGGTGTTGTTGTGGTAGATTTTAAAGAAGTAACGTTTATGGATAGCTCCGGTTTAGGTGCTTTAATCTTATCACTTAAAACTGTTCGTGCTGCTCAAGTTAAGTTGATTGTATGTTCTGTTAATAAGCAAATTAGAATTCTGTTTGAATTAACAAGTATGGATCGAGTTTTTGATATATTTCCTAACCGAGAAGAGTTTGAAAAAGAAGAGTTTGAAAAATCTGCTATTTAAGCTAACATAAATTTTTAACCTTAAACCAAATCCTAAATTTATAAATAAGTATCTTAGATTTTAGAAAGTCTGTAAGGGTGTCGCATAATCTGGAGCCCACATTTCGCACCACAAATATACGACAAGAGTATTTTTGAGGAATAAGAGTGGATTATAGCAATCCTAAATAGGTTGCGACAAATCAAAAAGTAAATAAAACTTTTGAAACTTTTACCTATTCTCTGTTCCCTATCCCCTGTTCCCTAAAAAGCAGTAGAATCTTTGCCACGAACAAAATAGGACTGCTATATATCCTCCATTATTGCTAATAAATTTTAATAGCTTGTGTAATATGTATTTTTACTTATAAACTTTATAGTTATTATCAGACAAGGCTTTCAATCTCTAGTTAATACTACATCTTGCAGTGCAAAATGTAGGTTGGATATGAATTACATAGGATTTATACAGAAATAGGGTTGATCGAGAAAATTTCCTATCAATGGTGAAAAATAGATAATCATGGCAATCAACCATTAGGGGTGATAAGCACCTCCAAACTATTGTTAGACAAGGATTTAAAGGATATAAGCGAGGGTTAAAAATTGCCTGGTTTTATGAGAATGATAATTATTCTTGTTTTTGGTAAGCTTTGTTTACCAAAAACTTTTATTGATTTATTATTCAACTAAGTAAATATAAGAAGATTCATGTAAGTCAGTTAAAATTTTTTAATAATCAGATAAATAGTAGAATATTGGGTGTAAATAATTAAATATTATTTAACATAGATATGGTTTTTAATCCCCTTTGATAATTTGACTTTTTATGAGAATTAAAATTCATCATAACTTGGATGATATCGACTAAATATTTCCTCGAGAATTATTGCTGTTTTTAGCAATTTTGTGTAAGTGGAACAACTTTTTTCACCATATAATGCAACTAATGGCCACCATCAATAATTGATATAAAAATCAACTAAATTTGGGTTTGAGCAATCGCTCAACCTCCCTTTATCTAAGAATAATTATCATTATCATTGACAAAAAATCAATATTTTATACAGGGTTATAGTTCTTAAAATTACTCTCCCACAATGGCTCTGAGGTACTTGTTACCCCGTAAGGCAATGAACCCTGTTTATTATTGTGATGCGTAATCCTTGTGATAAATATTGATCCTAAACATTGCAAATACCACCTTTCTAATTCTAACTAATAATAATTTTTAGCAAAGAAAAATCATCATTAAATATATCACTATAATTTAACTCTCGTACATAGTCTAATACTGTGCTTAAATCACAATAACCATATCTATGATATTCTAAAATTAGATTAATAAAATTATCTATTCCCCAGATTTTTCCGTCAGATAAAGAGATTTCATAAACACCATCACTAAATATATAGAGGGAGCTAGGCTTTTCTACTATGCAAGAACTATCTATATAAGTAGTCTCTGGAAACATGCCAATAGGCATTCCAGGAGTTTTCAATTTTTGGCTCTGAACACACTGACCATCACCTGAGATTAAAAT
>JAKQYG010000248.1 GCA_023356515.1 Trichodesmium sp. MAG_R04
AATTAGCCAAATGTGAACCTTGATGGGGAGTAGACAAAAAAACAATTCCTTGAGTCTGTTGGATAATAGCTTTTTTATCATCAAAATTTTGAGCAGTGCGAATTAAATCTTTAACAACCAAACCCCCCATACTGTGAGTGATAAATATTAAAGGGCGATCGCCTATATCATTAATATGTAGATATTCCCATAGATTACTTGCTAAGTCAAAACGAGGCATGCCCTGACCAACATATCCAAAGCGAGGCGCATCATATCCAAAAGTCCAGATATTAACAGCTATTTCATTTGCCTGTAAATCTTGCCCCAACCAAAAAGGCCAAAAGTCCAAATTTTGATTATTTATTTTACCTTGAGGATGCCATGTACCCCAGGGGTGGCCAGCTAACCCATGAACAAAAACAATATCACCCCTAGGAAGAGAATTTTCACACTTAAATACTAGTGATAAACCAAGCAGACTTTCTTCTGTCATATTATTTTCAGTTTAACAAGATGATCATAACATTAGGTACCTACAACTATAACTAACTGCTCTATAAAACTGATTCTAAGCGTCACATATAGTCATTTCACAATAGAATTGAGACAAGTGTTTCTTGCTATGAAAGTATTTCAGGCAATTAAAATCACTATAACGTGACAAATTGATGTTTACTTCCTGCTTCAACTGACGCCGACGCCGTCAGCGGTTCTCATCCAAAGTAATTCACGGTAGAGCCGACCCCATTTCCTAAATTTATACTGGCGTTTCAGTCTCAACAAGATTGACAAACCACAGTCAGGAAAATGATAAATCCTCAGACCGAAGGGCATCTCCTGAAAATGACCACAGTTGTAGCAAATCTTTGATGACAGAAAGATAAGATCGACTATTACCAGTTCAGAACCGTCGTACCATTAACATTTATATTCTAGCTGTCTGGGAAACCCATAAAATCCTTTGTGATCAAAAAAGCCAGATCTATAAAAGCTTCTTAAACTTTTGCTACTTATATCATGTCCGAATAATTAGTGATAAAGCGGACATGATATTAATTATGAAGATGGAGTACCATTGAGAATAATCTCAGGGTTTTGGTCACAAAGACCAAACTTAGCTTGCCAACGAGAAGGAAAATCAGGATCAATAAATTTAATCTCAAATCTACCCCAATAATAACTAGGTTTACCATTCATGCCTTCTCTGTAAGTATCGCAACGACGAGAAGAGGACTTTTGTACCCAATAACCATTATAAGACCCTCGATTCTTAAATTTACCCCCCAAACCATCTATAAAAATATATCCAAGTCCATCCCCATAATCCCAAACTGCCGTCCTTTCTCTGTCTTTAAGATAAATTACTTTATATTCTTCAGTTTTCCACATCTCATCCCCATAAGCATTTTTAGGGAAAAGCATAATATTTAAGAAAATAAACAAAAGTAAAAAATAATTATGTTTCATGTTTTTTTTTCTTAACTAATTTATATCATCCATCTATCCTATCATACAATTATTAAAGCTTACATTTTTACCGAAAAATTGGGTTTAAAGCCTCGCCATTCTAGGGCGATTTTTTATAGGCCGGGGAGGATGTCAAAAATTGCTCCTAGTCATCTTCAAGATGACTCGTGCTGTGAGCCAAGAGGCGGATAAGTGATAACATATTCTACCAAGGTAGGAGGTACACCCAACTTTCAGTTATTAGAACGACAAGTAATATGCCCAGAATATCCAGGCTAACTTCTAACTTCACTTCAACCATTCCCAACTGCTTCTAAATCAAAATCAACCCATTTTGAACCTCCAACTCAGTCATTCCAACTACAATAGCAATTAAATCTCTATCCACAAAAATTCCTGTTCCTTGATCTGTACCTACAGAAGCAGGTCCCAAAACAATTCCATCACCAGCAAATACAATCATCTTATCATTTTCCAAATTATTTGAATCAGTAATTACTGCATAATCACTACCACCAGAAAAACTATAAAAAGCAACATTACTATTACTCAAAACAAAAGTATCAGCTCCCTCGCCGCCAGTCAAAAAATCAATCTCATTTTCTCCAGACTCACGACCCGCACCAATAATAAAATCATTACCCAACTGCCCAAGAATAGTATCATTACCCAAATCTCCATTAAGAGTATCATTCCCCCCACCGCCATCAAGAAAATCATCATCCTTACCAGCAAATATTAAATCATCACCCTCTCCTCCAATCAACTCATCATTACCCAATTCTCCCAGGAGAACATCTACGTCAACACCACCATCAACTAAATCATTACCTTTTCCTCCATGAATAGTATCATTACCTGAACTACCCTCCAACCAATCATTATCTCTGTTACCAAAAATGATATCATTTCCTTGACTACCAAGAATACTATCATTTCCTTGATTACCAAAAATGCTATCATCTCCTTGATTACCAAAAATGCTATCATCTCCTTGATTACCAAAAATGCTATCATTCCCTGTACCACCTTCTAGGCGATCGCTATCTTCATTACCCAAAATATAGTCATTACCAACATTGCCAAAAATACTATCACTACCCACATTCCCATAGATACTATCATTACCGGTTCCCCCATCGATTTCATCGCTACCAGTGTTACCTTGAATAGTATCATTACCCTGACCACCACCGAGAATATCATTATCTTCATTACCTAAAATACTATCATTACCATCTTGCCCATCAATAGTATCTATTCCCACATTGCCAAAAATAACGTCATCATCACTCCCCCCAATAATACTATCACTCCCCGAATTCCCAAAAATACTATCATTAGCAGCTTGCCCATCAATAGTATCATTGCCGCCAAAGCCAAAAATAGTATCACTATTAAAAGTACCTTGAATAAATTGAGGAGTATTATTACCAATAATTGAACCTGCTGGAAATGTATTATCAGGGATGAAAGAAAATTGATTCGGAATAGTTACACCATCTATAATCCTAGAACTATTAATATCAATTCTACTATTTTCTAAGGTAAGAGAACCAGAAATTGTAATAGGTTGATTTGGCTGTAAACCTAATGCTATAGCATTAAATTCATCTAATAAATTAACAAAGTATATTTGACTATTAGAGTTGAGAATAAATTGACTATTATCAACTACAAAACCAATAGTTCCAGAGATAGTTTGTAGACCAAGAATTGGTGGTGGTGGTCTTGTACCATCCTGATTAATTAGAATTGTATTAATTAGGTTAAATCGGTTATCTTCTATATTGGCAAAACCTGTTACTCTGACCGACTGACCAACCTGTAAACCTAAGATTGAAGTGTTCAGTTCATCTATAAGGTCAACAAAAAAGTTTGTGCCATTATCAGCCGTCAGAATAAAAGTATCGTTACCAGTAATAGAAAATATTCTTCCTACTACTTCTGTTAATGTTAATTCCAACTGGGATATAGTTATAATGCTTGCCATTACTTATTATAATACTTCACTTTCTTTTGAGAAGACTTAAAACTAAAATCAAATGTTTCATCAACTATCAAATAATATTCTATTCTTTTTAGGACCTATATTTATAGCTAACATTCTACTTATTTTAAATTATGAAAAGTATTGAGAAATCCGTCGTCGTGAACTATCTTAGTGATGTTAATTTTCTATTATTTTCATCAAAAGAATCAGGTTTAAAATTCCACTTTTTCAAGTAAAATGTTTTTATAGAGTTGTTTAAAATACCAATTACAAAAACACTTTTGACTTCTACTCCCCTACTTCCAGTTCAAATGACTGGGGAAAAGCATCAGGTTTAACCAAGATTTTGGCTATTTTCCGATTACGAATTACCTCCAGAGCTAAATTTTTCCCTACTAAACTTTTTTCTACTTCTTGTTGAACTTCTGTTGGATTTTCAACTGCTACTCCTCCTACTTTTTGAATCACATCTCCTTGACGCAAACCAGCTTTTGCTGCTGGAGAATCTTCTATAACTCGGGTAATTATTACACCTTTATTATCCCGAATTTTCACATCCAATTGTCTATTAATTTCATCCTTTGCTTCGGGAGTTAAATCAACCATTGAGATACCCAAGAATGGATGTTCTACTTTCCCATAGAGAAATAATTCATCAGCAATTCTTTTTGCAGTTTCTATGGGAATAGCAAAACCTAATCCCTGAGCATCTGATCTAATAGCTGTATTAATACCAATTACTTCACCTTTATTATTCAACAGTGGCCCACCAGAATTTCCTGGATTAATTGCAGCATCCGTCTGAATAAAGCGAACTCGTTTGTCTGGAATACCTACTTGAGAACTAGTACGACCAATAGCACTAATAATTCCCATTGTTACAGTATTATCCAAACCCAGGGGATTACCAATAGCGATCGCCCATTGTCCAGGAATTAATTTTTCTGATTTGCCCATAGATACCTGTGGTAAATCTGTGGCCTCAATTTTAATTACTGCTATATCAGTCAATGAATCTACCCCTTGAACCAGACCCTCAAAAACCCGGCCATCTTTCAATGTCACCTTAACTTTATCTACTCCATTAACCACATGAGCATTTGTAATTAAGCGACCATCAGAACTAATAATGACCCCAGACCCAGTACCATGCTTAATTTGTTCTTTAGGCTCAGGCAAATTTTCCCCAAAGAAACGTTTCAATAGAGGGTTATTTAAAGCTTCTGGAACTTGAGTTGTTAACTTTTTAGCTGCATCAATGCGGACTACTGATGGACCAACTTTTTCTACCGCTTTGGCAATAAAATTTTCGTTATAGAAGGAAACTAAGGCATTGTCAGAATTTGGAGTAGATGGTTGTGCTTCTTCCTTAACGACAGGTATTATATCAGGGCCTATAACCAATTTTTTAGCTTCTACATAATGATAACCCAACCATCCTGTAGCACTACCAATGGACAATAGAGAAAAATACAGGGCTAATTGTTTAAAAGATAAAGTCATTTGTTTTTCCTGCTAGATAATTCTATTCTTAAATATTCTGATAGAAGGGAAGGGAGGCAGGTTTGACCACATTCCCCATGAAAAAAAATTTACTCATTGATCTGGTTGAGGACTAATAACGAAAAAAAATACTTAGCTTATCCTATTTAAATTAAGTTTTAAACTAAAGAGAGTTTGGGCAACTGTCATTGTTGAGGTTCAACAATTTTCACCGAAAAATTGGGGCTCCATTGCCTCACTCATAAGCGGGGGACATGTGAAGTGATTAAGTGGGAAGACATAATCTATAATAATATTTTTAAATTTGGGCCTGAGACGTTAAAAAGACTTAGAGGGAAGAAGTAATTCACCCCATCTTCTCCCGGGAGGGTGCAGCTTGGTGCCAGGAAAACCTCAACTCACCGAATAACTAGGGCTCAGTGAAATTTCTGCACTTTCAGGCCAGAGAGAATAAAATTAACGTTATTATACTTCTACATAATTAGGTTGACACTTTCTGGCAAAGATCAGCAATATTTGCGATTTTACTGGAACAAATAACTATAAAAATTTTGATTCTATATGTGAAATTACCATGATTCAAAAGAAAAAAATATCTCTAAATAATATTGTATCTGGATAATTAGTAATCAAAAAAACTATAATCCCTTTTGTCTATATCCTCTTCCTAAAGCGACGATTTACCGGATAGGAAATAATAGATTATCTAATATTATTATTATTTAATAATAGTATTTTTTATGGGACTTCTCAAGTTATTGAGATACAGTTGTGTTTCTTCTCTTCTATTACTACTGCACTGAAATTACTACTTTATAGGGGGGTAGCAGAAGGAGATTTTGTATTTCAATGGAAATTCCTATATTATTGAATAGGATAACTAAAATTAAGTCTTAGATTATGCCGAGTGCGATTAAAAAAAATCAGAAACAAGAATTAAGACGAACACGATCACAAAATCGAATCCTAAATGAGCTATTTCCTTTCGATATAGTTGCTCCTGCCATTCTAGGAATTATTGTATTAATCACGTGGGAAATTTCAGTACAGGTGATGAATATTCCTCCCTATTTACTACCTGGACCAATATTAATACTCAAAACCCTGATTCAGGAATGGAATGAATTATTCATGTCTCTGCTAATTACAATCAAAATCACAGTTGTTGCTTTGGCAGTGGCAGTGGTTTCTGGGGTATTAATTTCTATGTTATTTGCTCAGAATAAATTGATTGAAAGAAGTTTATTCCCTTATGCAGTAATTTTGCAGACTACTCCTATTGTGGCCATCTCTCCTTTGATTATTATATGGCTCAGAGATAATACTTTTGCAGCATTAATTCTTTGTGCTTGGATTGTAGCATTTTTTCCAATTATTTCTAATACAACTTTGGGATTAAATAGT
>JAKQYG010000249.1 GCA_023356515.1 Trichodesmium sp. MAG_R04
GCAAGCTTTATTAAAGATGTTGGAGGGAACTGTTGCTAATGTTCCTCCACAAGGTGGTAGGAAACATCCCTATCAAGATTGTATTCAGATTGATACGAGTAATATTTTATTTATCTGTGGTGGTGCTTTTGTTGGTTTAGAGAGGATAGTAGATCACAGAATTGGTAAAAAGTCAATGGGCTTTATTCAGCAAGGAGGAGAAAGTCATCAGGTTAAGGAGAAGAAAGTTGTAAATTTAATGAAGCAAATGGAACCAAATGATTTGGTAAAGTTTGGTTTGATTCCAGAGTTGATTGGTCGAATACCTATGGTGGCTGTGGTTGAACCTCTGGATGAGAAGACTCTGATGGCAATTTTGACGGAACCTCAGAATGCTTTGGTAAAACAGTATCAAAAACTGTTGTGGATGGATAATGTGAAGTTGGAGTTTGAGGAGGAGGCTGTGCGGGCGATCGCTAAGGAAGCATTCAAAAGAAAGACTGGGGCCCGAGCGTTGCGGGGTATTGTTGAGGAGTTAATGTTGGATGTAATGTATGAGTTACCTTCACGGAAGGATGTGAGTTGTTGCACTATTACTAAGGAAATGGTAGAGAAGCGATCAACTGCAGAGTTGTTGTTGCATCCTTCGTCTTTGCCTAAACCGGAGTCAGCTTAATTTATGTATTGCTTCTCGTAAGCACTTAAATAAAAAACTTCATTTGGCTACTAGGCCGACACAGCTAAAATAGTGGATTAGATTTTTTCTGATAATTCTTGTTATGGCAAAACTTGACTATTTTTTAATAACATTAAGTCTAATTAGTTAGCCATAATAAGAATATTTTTCTATTTTAGATTACTCCCAATTCCCTAGAGTTGTTATTTAAAGATATACCATAGTGATGCTGAATTTCAATTTTGTCAGTGCACTATAAATTTTGCTAAAATTTCAGTGGAGGTTTAGAGAGCAAACCCCTACAATAAATTATCCCTCTAAAAAACTTCCTTACCGTCTGCACGTCTTTATCCTTAAGGTCTGTCTGCCAGAAAAAAAGGGGTTATCTGGCATTATGGCAATTGTAGAAGGGCTCATCATCCTAGAGATGAAAATCTCAGAGGTATTCATATCTGTGGGTAAAAGAAGTGGAAGGGTAAAAGTGGCTACCATCGACGCTCCTGATCCGAAACTACTATGTTTAGGCTAAAAGTAACATTTGGAGGTAATTTGCGGCAACAAAAATTTGATGTTTAGGAAGTAGAGTTATTCATGTAATGTGCCATGTTGAAAGGTATGATTCAAACAGGTAAACTCAAAAGTTACATGGGTTGAGTTCTAGTTAACTTCCACAAGGGGGGTTTGCTGCGATCGCAACTTTACTTTTATACAACAAAGCTTTTTCAGATCCTAGAGAATTTATCAGCAAAAGGTATTTTATAAGTTTATTTTTATATGTTTCATTAGCTTTTACCACCTCATCAAATTTTTCTTTTTCTGCTAATAAAGCTTTCTCTACTTCTAACACTGATTTCTATTGATTAATTGTTAATTGCTTCCTATAGAGATTCAACTCCTTTTTAACATCATCTAACGCCCATGATATGAGGCAGAACAAAAACTCAGAATATAATAATTTTGAACTAAATTAGGACAATTCTAAGCATTAGTTTATGGAAAAATAAAAAGTTGTTTTCCTTGTGGAATTCTGCGTAAATAGATAAGGGGTATCAATAGTAGCCACTTTCATGCTTCTTTTTCTTTCGCCCTACTTGACTAATACGCCTAAGGTTCTACATCTTGACAATTATTACAAAGCGAATTGTAAATAAGAGATTCAAATTTATTTATCAAGTTAGTTTGCAATAGAAATGGAGCAAATGGAATTTGTGTCATTAATATACCAATCAACTCTTTTTTTGGATCAACAAAATAATAAGTACTGTAGGCACCGAACTATTTGAAGGCACCTATTGAAGCTACTGTTTCACTAGGTACTGACTTAACGGCCATACCATTAGTGAAACGATAGCTAGCCCCACCTAATAATTGTTGAAAAAATGGGTTAATTTCTAAATCTTCGGGTTTAATTGAAAGAAACTCTTCTACTGTTTTTGCGTCAGCCACCTGAATTACTGTTTGACCATCTTTGCTAATTAACTGGCCTTGTGAGAGAAGCATTTGGAGAAAACGAGAATAGTCGTTAATAGTAGAATATAAACCTCCTCCTCCAGAGAAATAGGTCTGTTTAAAAACGTCAGCATTGTTAACAAGAGGTTTCAAATTATTATTCTTAGGAGTATATACAGTGGTGAGACGGTCTAATTTTTCTTCACGGACAAAAAAAGAAGTATCCTTCATTTCTAGTGGTTGAAAAATTCTAGCTTCAAAAAACTCAGCTAGTGTCTGCTCTGATACTACTTCTATTAAATAGCCTAATAAATCCGAGTTTAAGTTACTGTAGAGAAAAGCACTTCCTGGTTCAAATTGCAAGGGAATATTTACAAGTTTCTCCATTGCTTCACCAATTGTTGCAGAGTTACCAGAGATGCTATTGGAAATTCCTGCTTTTAATCCAGAAGTGTGGTTTAGTAAATGCTGAATAGTAATTTGGTTTTTAGCAGTAACTGTAGTGAAATCACTTGCTTCTCCAGATTTTCCAGGAATCAACACTTTCAGACTCCCATAACTCTCAATGTATTTAGAGACCGGATCATTAAAATCAATCAAGTTATCTTGTTTTAAAAGATAAGCTGCAAAACCAGTTATAATCTTGGTCATAGAAGCAATCCGAAAGATATCATTCACTTGTATTAACTCTTCGGTTTCTAAGTTTCTGAAGCCTACTGTTTTACGATAACCTACTTTACCATTTCTGATTACTGTGAGTACTCCTCCAGCAATTTGCCTGGTATTTACAAGTAGCTCCAGTTCTTCTGTAATTGCTTCTAGTTTAGATGAAGAAAGTCCAATTTCTTCGGGAGTTTTAGCTACAGGCAAAGCTTTGGCAAAAGGAATTAAGCTAAGATAAACAAATGCAAAGATTATAGTCTTTAGTAAAGGCTTTTGAGTTAATATCATAAAATTTTCTGATGGAGTAGCTCACTAATTAGTTGATGGGAATATGGCTAAATGCAATTATATATCTTCAAAGTAATATCTATCCGAAAAATAACTAATTATAGTATTGAAAATTAAATATGACAGTACTCTATACATAGCATGCTTGGGTAAGTCTTGATTATGTTTTACTCATACGGCGCTTTCCGTTGTTATAAGATACAGCTACGGGGACAAGATGCGGGCAGTAGATAATTTTTACTATTTACTTTGTACATCATTGGCCTGAAATCTGCTGTAAATGCATAAGTGCCTTTAATCTGAAATTTCTGCTATGGGTAGAGGTTTGGTGTCCAAACCTCTAAGAATTAATTACCCCTCCAAAAACTTCCCTACTGTCTGTACGTCTTTATCCCCACGGCCGGAGCAATTAAATACAATGCGGGGGTTACCACTTAACTGTGGGCCAAGAGTTTCCAAATAAGCGATCGCATGAGCAGTCTCCAAAGCTGGAATAATACCCTCCAACTGAGACAAACGTTGAAAAGCAGCGACCGCCTCATTGTCGGTCACACTATAATATTCAGCTCTACCACTATCCTTCAAAAAGCTATGTTCAGGCCCTACTCCAGGATAATCTAAACCAGCACTAATAGAGTGGGGTTCTATTATTTGACCTTCCTCATCCTGTAACAAATAACTCATTGCCCCATGTAACACACCCACACGACCAAGAGTCAGAGTCGCAGCATGCTTATTTGTATTAATTCCCTCACCAGCAGCTTCCACACCGATCATCCGCACTGAAAAATCATTCATAAACTCATGGAATAGTCCTATTGCATTAGATCCCCCACCAACACAAGCCATCAAAATGTCAGGCAAACCGCCCCACTTTTCCAAACATTGAGCACGAGTTTCCTCCCCAATGACAGCATGAAAATCACGCACCATCATCGGGTAGGGATGGGGTCCGGCAACAGAACCTAGAATATAATGGGTTGTCTCGACATTAGTTACCCAGTCGCGAATAGCTTCTGAAGTTGCATCTTTGAGAGTACCAGTGCCAGCTTCTACAGGTCGAACCTCTGCTCCCATTAATCCCATTCTGAATACATTTAGAGCTTGACGTTCCATGTCGTGAATGCCCATGTATATGACACACTCCAACCCAAACCTAGCACAAACTGTAGCAGTGGCAACACCATGTTGACCCGCACCTGTTTCAGCAATAATGCGTTTTTTACCCATCCTCCGAGCTAATAAAGCTTGGCCTAGAGCATTATTGATTTTGTGGGCTCCTGTATGGTTAAGGTCTTCCCGTTTGAGGTAGATTTGTGGCCCTGTGCCATCAGGTTTGGTGTAATGAGCGGTCAGACGTTCGGCGAAGTAAAGAGGACTAGGGCGACCTACATAGTCTCGCAATAGTTGTTGAAGTTCTTGTTGAAAAGTTAGGTCTTGACTGTATTTTTTATAGGCTGCCTCTAGTTGGAATAGTGCAGGCATTAATGTTTCTGGGACATATTTGCCGCCAAACTGGCCAAATCTGCCTAGAGAATCTGGTTGTTGAGTGGAAGTTGGATTTAGAGGTGTAATAGTCACGAATTATTTCTCTATAATAGAATATTCTTAATTGTGACACTCTCACCGTTAAATAAGAGCTATTTATGAATTCTCAAACTTGACACATGACATATAAAATTAACAACTAATTTTATTTTTGCGTAGTTTTGTGTCCATTTAAACGGCCTATTATTGTATTTGTCTTTCAGAGAAAAACCATTCTTAATTCTATATTATAACCTACTAATACGCATTTTAAATGTGTATTTAGCTTAACATCATTTATTAACTTATTTAAAAAAATCTTATAAAAATCAGGTAAACTTTCCAAAATATTCCAAGATAGTCAATGCAAGTTTCTTATTTTTAAAGTTTGAAATTCAGAGAAGTCAATTTTAAATATTGAAGATGAAAACTTGAATAAAATATTAAGAGAAAAAACTATGGAAGTTGAACAACTTTTAGAGCGTTATACTGCTGGAGAAAGAAATTTTCGAGATACTGATTTATTTCGAGCAGACCTTAGTAATGTTAATTTAGCTGGGGCAAGTTTGTTCCGTGCTAACTTGTTCCGAGCTAATCTATTTAGGGCAAATTTGATTGGTGTTAATTTGTATAATTCTACTTTAATTGGTGCTAATTTATATTGTGCAAATATGAGTGGTACTAACTTGAGTGGTGCTAACCTAACTCGTGCAGATTTGAGTGGGGCAGATTTGAGTGGGGCAGATTTGAGTGGGGCAGATTTAAGTGGGGCGATTTTAAGCTATGCTAATCTCAGTTATGCTGACATGAGTAATGCTAATTTACATAGAGCAACTTTAATCGATACTAATTTAAGCGGTGCCAACTTAATTGGTGCTGACTTTAGAGATGCAAAGACAATTAGAGTGAATGGGACTGAAGCAAAATTTGTTCAGGGTATTGGTCTGTCTAAAGATATGAAGGAAGAGTTGCAACAGCAAGGAATAATTTTTGAGGATATGCAAAAAGAATCTTATGCAAGTAGGCTTTCAAGTCGGATTTGAGATCCTCTCCGGCCTAAAGGCGTGGAAGTTAATACCGAGCTGCAGTCCCTCGGCGAGTTGACATTTTACAGGCTGCTGCTACTTTGGCAGTAGTCTTATGCTGGCCTCAATATCCATTTATTGTCTCAGATTGCCTACCCGCGACTAATATATTTATTATGAACTAAAAACCATCATAACATAATCTGTGAAAAAAATCAGCTAAAAAGTCGCCCGCTTATGGGCGAGGCTTTAAATCCAATTTTTCGGTAAAATGGGGTCAATTCCTGTCTCTTCTTACTGTCAGAGCCGAAAATGCTGGAGTGAAAATTATCGGTGTTAACCTAGGGCATACCAGCCAAGATTGCTCAAATTGTAGTGAAAAAGTCCCTAAAGAATTATCCAAAAGAATTTATTCTTATGAGCACTAGAGTACAGTAATAGATCGTGGTGTAAACGCAGCGATAAATATAAAAAACAGGGCGGTAGGGCATTTCGTTCTTAAAGCTCGTGGAGTCCGACGGAATACCGGGACTGTGAAGCGAGAAGCCTACACTATAGCATTAGCTTCGTGTGGGAATATGTCACTTCAATTCTTCCTATCTAAAAATTACCGTGGAGTTTCCTGTAATTCAGGTCTTTCCTCAGCAAGTACTGCTTTTTCTACAGGACAAACTTCTAGACAAATTCCGCAGTCAATACAGGAATCAAAATC
>JAKQYG010000025.1 GCA_023356515.1 Trichodesmium sp. MAG_R04
TTTCATTGATTTTGACTTTTAAGGGACGGGCCATAAATACTTTGGCGATCGCTCTACAATTTTCTTCACTATTATATATTATTAACTTATATTAAGCGCAGCTTCATAGAGAATTGGTATAAGAAGGAAAAAATAAAGGAATAAAATTCCTATCTTCTGACTGCTTAATTATTTAACAAGTAAAATTTCTGGCATGACTCGATGCATAAAACTGAGAATCATAGCAGTTACAATTCCTTCTATTCCCATCAAAGGAATATGAGAAATCATTAATCCGTAAATTGCTTTCTGCTCTAATGAAGTATTAAACCCAGATGGAAGATTTGTAATAATTAAACTAAAAAATATCAAACTAGAAAGTCCAATAGCAGTTGCTCCAGCAATAAATCCAAAAATTTTCATGGATAAATTTTCCTTAATTTTATTCTCTAGAATATGACGCAATTGAAATATTTGATGGGCAAAAATTGCCGGTATACCGATAATTATCGCATTAATTCCTAGAGTAGTTAAACCACCATGCCCAAACATTATTCCTTGTAAAAATAAACCAATTAATATTGCTGGAAAAGCATAATAACCTAACACAGCTCCTAATAATCCGTTTAAGACTAAATGAACGCTACCTATTGGCATAGGAATATGAATACTAGAAGCAACAAAAAAGGCTGCCGTTAATAAAGAAGCTTTGGGAATACTAGCTTGGGGATTTGGTAGACTATTAATTTTGCGTAGAGAATACCAGGTAATTAGAGAAGTAAGCCCATAGCACTAATAGAAAGTTGAGCTGGCAGAATGCCTTCTGAAATATGCATTGTAAAAATTTAAAATTATGCTAACAAACGTCAAATATTGAGAGAAAAATTCTAATTTTAATAGACTTCCTAGAAAAAGTCAGGAATAACACTCTAACGATATTCTTATGGTTCGTCTTGAGTTTGAAATCGCCAGAAAAATAAAGCAGTTCCTACAAATCCCCACATAACACAACCTATTATTAATCCTCTTTGCAATAGATTATAATCCCTAAATGTACTTGCTAAATAATAGTCACTGTTGCTGATATTTTTCCTAGGATTATTTTCCGACTTATCTACTTGAAAAGAAATACTAACTAACTTACCATGACCAGCTTGACTCACTTTTATTTCCCAATATCCAGGCTGAGAATAATCAGGGGCAAAAATAAAATTTCCCTCATTATCAGTTATACCTTTTAACCAAGGTTTATTAGGAGTATTAGGAGTATTAGGAGCATAAACTGTGACTGGAGCATTAGCTAAAGGAGTACCAGTATCATAAATAGCATTAATCTTAATTGCTTGAATAATTTGATGTTTAATTTTCACTCCATGAGGGTTCGCTTTTCCCTGTAAACTCAGTAAAGATAAAAATATTAAAGGTACAACTAATTGCCATTTCATGTCTTACCTCTGTTATGTGTCATGTCATAAATTTTTCTATTCTCTATTGTTAAATGATTTTTTATGTCATGGGATTTATTTTATAGAAAATCTTGAATTGCTCAAGTTCATTTATACTATAGATTTTCTATTTTTGATTTTTGGTTTATAAAACTCCATATGTAGCAGTTCTATCTGATGCCAAATCTGCTTTAGTGAGAGAGTATTCTTTAAAGTTACAGTATTTACTAAATACTGATTAGGCGACGGGACAAGCCTACTTTTATACCCGGATTTAGTATCAGAAGGTAGAATAAATAGGAGTTGGAACTATTTTTTAAGAAGCTATATAACAAGACAGTGGGAAGTTATTCCAAGAACTATTAGCTAGCCAAGGTTTACAGCGATCTTAATGTGAGAAACTCTAAAGATTGAACTATAGGTGCTGTAAGGCACTTTCTGTAACACTTTCAGTCTTTAAAGCAAATAATTTTTTCGGAGAACTTTGTACTCTCCAGTATATAAGTAAATCAAAATAATTTGGCCTACCTATTCAACCTAAGCCACTTTGACTACTCATATCTATATATCTATAAAACTAACTTTTGAGTAAAATCAACAATCTCCAGGTGGCGTGATATTATATCATGGGATTTAAATATAAATATTTACTAAATTGTTGATTCCCATTGACCACTATAATTCTCTTCTTGCTTTCGACGTTTGACTATTTTACACTGCTCTTTGTATTATGTGCGTGCGGGGTAATCCTCAATGGGCAAGATTATTGGAGTTTATTTATAGTTACTCAATTGTTAAAACCTATTTATTTTAGCATTTCTATATTTTTCTTCGTATTAACAAAAAAATTCTCTTAACTAACTAAATATAGTGACTCATTTTCATTAATAATTCAAAAAAATTACTTCTTTAAGGAAGTGGTAATTACTTAGTAATCAACAGTGTTATTTTTTAAAGTTATAATGGTATTTTAATCCCTTGTAAACTATCTGCAAGTTTTGTATGTAGGATTTTTCAACGCTGATATGTATTTGGATTTTGTGATTTTTTCTTACTAATATAATTGGCATTTTGTAGAAGTTTATAAAAAAGTACTTTTGCCGTGATTATTTACATGAAAAATTAATATTTAATATCTTGAAATCAAGGTTAAATATAGGAAAATTTAAATTAATTTTGAACAACTATAGATGTTTGTAAATTAAGCAGTTATAATTAACCAGGTAAACGTAAACTTCAAACCCTTAAATGCAAGAACTTGACAAAGAAAAGTCTGTAGAGTTATTAAACTCCATTATGGAATTTGAACTCGCAGGTGTAGTACGCTATACTCATTATTCCTTAATGGTGACAGGACCTAATCGCATACCAATTGTACAATTTTTTCAAACTCAAGCTAATGAATCTTTACTTCATGCTCAACAAGCGGGAGAAATATTAACAGGTTTGGAAGGTCATCCTACATTAAAAGTTGCTCCGATTGAAGAAACAAATCAACATTCAGTAGCAAATCTTTTAAAGGAAAGTCTTAATCATGAAGCTAAAGCTTTAGAACTATATAAAAACTTATTAGAAACTGTAGAAAATGCAAGTATATATTTAGAAGAATATGCTCGTACAATGATTGGTCAAGAAGAGTTACATAACATGGAAATAAAAAAAATGTTGCGTGATTATAGTTGATTAATTTTATATGGCAGTCCTAAAGTGGTTGTGATAATTTTTCTAATAGTTAATTTGAGCTGAAAACCTTGAAAACCCTAACTACTAACTACCAGAAAAATATTACAAATCAAATAGGATTGCTATATTAAGGAATGAGAATAAAATTAAGATGGGAAAGTATTAATCTATACTCTTGAAAATATCAATTAGGATGGCTACCTTTGAGAGTGAAAATGTAGTCAGCTTTTTAGCGACGAATCTGTCAAACAATCTTGTTTTTAGTTGCCATAGTATCTAATAAGTCAGTAATGTCTAATAGTTCTATTAAGGCAGGGATAGCTATAGTTTCTTTGGAATAGTCTTCTACCTTGATTTTTCTTAAGGCCAGATCCTAGTATTAGGGCCAAGGTGTTACTAGATTTACAGGAGGCTATCCCTGATTTCTGTTATCGGAACCTTGTAGTGTTTTACCTGTGGATGGTGATGATTTATCTTTAAATTAAACCTATTTTTCTAGCTCACATTCCACACATTAAAAATGTAACATAAAAATTATTATAGCTTGCTACTCAATCGTTTACTTCTATATGATCACTATAGGAATCCTATTTTATTTGTATCAAATATTTAATTCTCATTCCTAAGTAGCACCAAAATTAAAATTTGGTACTAAAATGCAGCAGAAGTAAAAAAAATTGCGACTAGGAGTTTAATGTGATGAAAAAATCAGCACCTGTGCCAATAGGAATTGTAGGTGCCTCTGGTTATGGTGGGGTGCAACTTATCAAATTGCTTCATGATCATCCAAAAGTAGAAATTGTTTATTTGGGGGGGGATAGCAGTGCGGGAAAACCTTTTTATTCAATTTACCCTCACTTAGAACATTTTGTAGATTTAAAGGTAGAGTCAATAGAGTTGGAAAAAATTGCCAATAGATGTGAAATAGTTTTTCTATCTCTACCTAATGGTTTAGCTTGGAAAATGACACCCAACCTATTAGAAAAAGGATGTAAAGTATTAGACCTCTCAGCTGATTATCGGTTTAGTAATCTTGAGACCTATCAATCTTGGTATGGTGGGGAACGTACAGATAAAAAAATAGCAGCTACTGCTGTATATGGTTTACCAGAATTGTATCGCGATAACATAGCCAATGCTCAACTTATTGGTTGTCCTGGTTGTTATGTCACTGCTAGTCTTTTAGCACTTTCGCCACTATTTAAACAGGGTTTGATAATACCAGAAACTGCAATTATTGATGCTAAGTCAGGCACATCAGGAGGTGGACGGAAGGCAAAAATTAATATGTTATTAGCTGAAGCAGATAACTCTGTTGGCCCTTATGGAGTAGCGAGTCATCGGCATACCCCAGAAATTGAACAAATTTGTAGTGACCTGGCAGGAAATGAAGTTAAAGTACAATTTACTCCTCATCTAATGCCAATGGTACGGGGGATATTAGCTACAGTATATGGTACTCTTCGAGACCCTGGATTAGTTCGAGAAGACCTACTCACTATTTACAATGCTTTTTATCGTAATTCTCCTTGGGTAAAGGTATTGCCCAGTGGTACTTACCCTCAAACCAAGTGGGCAAGTGGTACTAATCTCTGTTATCTTGGTATTGAGGTGGATCACCGCACCAATAGAGTAATTATTATGTCAGCCATTGATAATTTGATCAAAGGTCAAGCTGGCCAGGGTATTCAGTGTATGAATTTGATGATGGGTTGGGCGGAAACTTTGGGTTTGCCTCAATTGAGCTTTTACCCCTGATAGGTGGGTATTTTTGTTTTTTTCTATCTTTCTCCTAATCTCCGTTTAGCAATTATCTGTCTAGCAATTGGTTAGTTTTTTCTTATATCGTAGCATTTACTAAGTTTAACCTGTATTTTGAAAAAACATAAGCTAGTTAACTAGG
The DNA here is from genome assembly GCA_023356515.1 of Trichodesmium sp. MAG_R04. Lineage (GTDB taxonomy): Bacteria > Cyanobacteriota > Cyanobacteriia > Cyanobacteriales > Microcoleaceae > Trichodesmium. Next base: position 5,011 of record JAKQYG010000025.1, read on the forward strand.
GTCTGCTGAAAAAGTCTTTTCAGGGAGAGATTAGGGAGTAGCGAATAGGGAATAGAAAATCAGGAGTCAAGAGAAATGGTAATTACAGAGGAGGTGGTAATAATAATTACCCCTTGGCTTTTCTGTGGTAGTCGGTAGCCTTTATAGCGCTACGTGCTAAGGTTAGGATATTTTTAGATTCCTTAACAATATTTTTTAGGACATGAAAGAAGTTAAAAAGTGTCCTAACGTATTTTTTACTGCTATATATGCAAATGCTTTGATAATTAACCAGCAAGCCCTATTTAGGGTTTGCTGAAAAAATCTTTTCAGGGACGGAGTAGGGAGTAGTAAATAGGGAGTTAGGAGTCAGGAAAAATGGTGATTACAAAGGATGTAGTAGCAAGAATTGTCCCTTGACTTTTCTTTCTAGGTCAGCCCGAAATCCTAACCTTTTAATCTAATACCACCAAAAAGATGGTACTTTTAGCACACAAAATAATACTAAAGCCTTTATATGCCAATGCTTTACTAATTAATCAGCAAGCCCTATTTAGTCTAAACTCTAGGTCTAAAAAGAACAGCCAAAATACTGCTTTCTGCTCTCTTCAATTTAATTGAACCTCTTCTCTAAGACTTACTAATACCTTGTTATTTCTAGTTAAATGATACTCGCCTCTCCATTTACCTTTAGGAAGAGACTGATAATTATTACGTTTACCTACATATCCCATCCATGTCTTATTAGCAGATTCAATTTCTTTTCTATTGTCTATAACCTGCTCGCCATTAGGAGCAAATAATTGATAATGTTCTTTATCCCCGGCCAATACGCCATAAATTTGTACCCAAAATATTAATGCAGTACTATTTTCTGGCAAAACTGTTTCGTAAAATTTGCCAGACCATAAATCATCCATAGTTGGTGCAATAGTAGCAAACCCACTCCTAATAACCCCAGTTGGTTTATAATTCAAGGGTTGTTGCCAAATTGAATTACGGGCAGTATTACAACCACTCTTAGCATTAGCTCCAACAAATGGATCTACAATTTCTCCCTGATATCGAACGCTCAAATGTAGATGAGGAAAGGAAGCCAAACCAGATGTTCCTACCATTCCTAGTTGAGTACCTGCTTTGACAACTGTCCCTGGTTTCACAACAATACTACCATTGCGAAGATGACAATATTGAGTTTCCCAACCATTGCCATGATCTATAACCATTCCATTACCACATTCAATGTTCTTTACTGCATCCCGATCTGCTTGATTTTTGACTCGGCGATCAGGTATTCCGTCTCTCATTCGTAGAACTTTTCCAGGTGCTACAGCTTCCACCGCCACACCCTTTATCATAATTTTTTCATCAGATATAGCAAAATCTGTTCCTTTATGACCATCGTAAGTTTGTCTACCACAACCAAAATCTACTGCTTTCGGACTGGGGTCGCGATCGCTATACAATAAAATAAAGCAGTCTTGGTCTAGTTTACATTTAATAGGCAGAACAAATTTTGGATTATTTGGTACTTCAGCAATAGAATTGTCAATGACAAAATTCTGAAATAGCAGAGTATGAGTATTAGCATTAGTGAATAGGTAGGTTACTAATACTGTTACTAATGCGGTAACAAAAACATGAAAATAATTTTTAAGTTTCATATTAGACCTCTCCAAAAATACCGATTTTGCCGATTTTGATTTAGGAATAGCTGGGTAAGGTTTTGAGAACTTTTGAACTGGAGAGTGCAAAGTTCTGCTAAAAATTTCCTAAAAATTATTGGCTTTAAAGACTGAAAGTATTACAGGGGCTACCTTAAAACACCTATAGTTCAATTTTTAGAGTTTTTCACATTAAGATAGCTGTAAGCCTTAGCTAGCAATAGTTCTTGGGAGAACTTTGCACTGTCTAGTTTTGAAGCTAAAGGCTTGAAATACTAAAGTTTACTTTATATAATTAATTTTGATGGTTATATTTACACTTTTCAATTCAATATTCCTATTTTTTCCTAATTCCCTACTACCTTAAATTTAGATAAAACCATTTTCTGCCAAAAATTCTGGTGTAATATCTTTTAAGCTATTAACGGTAGAATTTGCTGTTAAAGTAGGTGGTAAAACTGAAGAATTATTAGACCCATGACCCATAAATTTAGCTACATATTTCCCCAAAATATCTGCCTCAATATTTACTAAACTACCTGGTTTTAAATGACTCAAGTTTGTTTCATTAAAACTATGAGGAATAACTGCTACCTGAAACCAGTTGCCATCTCGATCACAATCAGCTACAGTTAAACTGATACCATTAACTGCTATACTCCCTTTCGGTATGATATAGGGCGCAATCTTATCTCCCCACCTTTCATCTGTTTTGTGTGGAGCTATAAATTTCATTTCCCAAGCATTAATAGTTTTAACACAGGTTTTCAAGCATCCAACCCCATCTATATGACCCGTAACAAAATGGCCTCCTAGTTTACTACCTGCTCGTAATGAAGTTTCAAGATTAACATACCTATCCGACAGTTGGCCTAGTGTACTACGTTGTAAGGTCTCAGGTGATATGATCGCTAAAAATCCTTGAGCTAAAATATTTATTATTGTTAGACAAACACCGTCTACAGCTACACTATCACCAATGGCCAAATCTTCTAAAATAATTTGCCTATTGTTAGATGATGGGAGAGAAACTAAAATTTGGTTTTCTTCTAAAAGCTTAATTTTTCCTAAAGTCTGGACTAATCCTGTAAACACTGTTTTTCCTCTGAATTAATTAATTAAAGTCTAGAACTAGACAGTGCAAAGTTATGAGAATAACTATTGCTAGCTAAGGCTTACAGGGATCTCAAGCTCAGAAACCCTCTATTCAAAACTATCGGTGCTGTAAGCCTTTTTCAGTAATATTTTCAGTCTTAAAAGCAAATCCCTTTTGAGGAGAACTTTGTACTCTCCAGTGTGGAAGTATAACTAAATTTTATGAACAGTTGCAGCAATGTTAGCTCTCAGATAAAGTTGTATAAATCATTTGGTGAACTATAGCTATAGGTAGACACCATACTTCAAAAGAACAAAAATATTAAATAAATGTAAAAATAACTAAAATAACTCATGTTAGGTAAATATCAGGACGTACTTAACATCTGGTCTGTCCTCACCTATAATTATTTATATTGTATACAGCTTGCTTGACAAAAATAATTAAAGATAATTTATAAAACGAGGCCGATCTTATGATTGAAATGAAAGTCGCTGGAATAGCATTGGATGCAACAACACGCAATCCAATTGTGTTGTTAAGAGATAGTACAGAGCGACGTGCTTTGCCTATTTATATAGGACAAGATCAGGCCAAGGCAATTATTAGTGCTCTGGAAAACCACCAGCCATCACGTCCACTGACTCACGACCTTGCTGTTAGTATTCTAGACTCACTAAATGGAGTTCTAGAAAAGGTTGTAATTCATTCATTGCAAGATAATACATTTTATGCAGTGATAATCGTTAAACAAGGGGAAGCTAAAAAAGAAATTGATGCCCGCCCCAGTGATGCCATTTCTATTGCCTTACGCACAAACAGCCCTATTTGGGTAATGGAAGAGGTAGTAGCAGATGCCTCTATTCCTGTAGATCGGGATGCAGATGAGGCAGAAAGGCAAGCATTTCGAGATTTTGTCTCAAAACTTCGCCCTGAAGATTTGATCAAACGTGGTGGCTCTAGCACTGGTGGACTCTCTTGATACCACAAGTCAAAAGTAAAAATCAAAATTCAAAAAAACATTGATTTTACTGCTTGAGACCTTTAGTGACTAAAATGAGTTTTTCTCTACTCCTTTTCTGTTTTAGCATTATTGTTAGGTAGTTTGATGTACTAAACTTAGACCTTCTAAAAATATAGATAATTTAGACATGCTCTTCATGGGTGACTAAGACTAGCTACAAATTTCATCAAAATGCCTGTTTGTGTTTAAATAGCGAGTCCAGCCTACTTTTTTTCCAGTAAGGGTTTTTTTGTCACAATATGTCAGGACACGAGGCCAGTTATTACCTCTAAAGAAACTGATTTTTCAACTCACCTGTCCATAATTCTAATGGTAAATAAGGCTAATATTCCACTCAAACACATTGAGTTTAAAGTTTTCTCTGGAGTTTTCATAATTATGAAAAGTCGAATCTCATATAATTAATATAATTATATATTTGCTAAAAAACTTTGACCCTAGTAAACCTGCATAATGATAACACGAATGAATACCATAAAAACTAGATAAAAATTATAGATAGTTGTCTATGATTATAGTAATCCTAAATTGGTTGTGATAATCTTTCTAATAGTTAATTGGAGCTGAAAACCTTGAAAACTCTGACTACTGACTACTAACTGCCAGAAAAATATTACAAATAAAATAGGATTGCTACATGATGTTTTGAGGCTTTAGGGAGTAAAAGACACAGCACTTTTATTAATTATAGATTTTTAGAGCGATCGCTAATCAAATAAAATTAACAACTAAAAACTAAAATATACAGGTGTATTACCGCAGGTTTGGCAAAACGAACTTAAAACTTTCAGTGTTTTCCTTGGGTACTATGCGATATTTGATATCTGAGAAAAATGCTATACAGATAATAGAGAAAGCTGTAGATATGGGAATTAATCATATAGAGACAGCTAAGGGTTATGGTAAAAGCGAAAAGTACTTGGGTACAGCTTTAGTCTCTGGGTTACAACGTGCCCAACTTTATATAACAACAAAGATTACACCAACAAAAGATATTAGTCTGATAGAAAGTTCTATAGATGAATCATTGAAAAATCTCAATATTGACTATTTAGATTTTCTAGCTATTCATGGAATCAATACTTGGGAACATTTAGAAACCACTTGTCAGGGGTTCAAAGCGTTACATAAATTAGTAAGTGATGGACGGGTCCAACATATTGGCTTTTCAACTCATGGGCCTTTAGAGGTGATTTTAGCAGCCATTAATACAGATTTTTTTGAATTTATTAATTTGCATTACTACTACTTTTTCCAACGCCATGCTCCCGCAGTAAAGTTGGCCTACGAAAAAGATATGGGTATTTTTATTATTTCTCCAGGGGATAAAGGTGGACAATTATATACACCGCCTCCTATTCTTGAGGAGTTGTGTCAGCCTTTTTCTCCACTAGAATTAAATTATCGTTTTTTATTGAGTGACCCTAGAATTACAACTTTGAGTATAGGTGCTGCTAGGCCGGAAGAATTAGAATGGCCTTTAACTTTAAGCGATCGCACAGAACCTCTAACCTCTCAGGAAAAAGAAGTATTTCAGGGTTTAGAAACCCAAGCTTCCAAGAGCTTAGGCACAGAAAAATGTAGCCAATGTTATGCTTGTTTACCTTGTCAAGAAGAAATTCATATTCCAGAAGTCCTGAGATTAAGGAACTTGGCGGTAGCTTATGACATGATAAATTTCGCTAAATATCGATACAGAATGTTTGAAAATGCTGGTCATTGGTTTCCTGGTAACAAAGGCAACCGATGTACTGAATGTGGTGAGTGTTTACCCAGATGTCCAGAAGAATTGGACATACCAAATTTGTTGAAAGATTCCCATGAAAGATTTAAGGGTGTATCTGGCCGTCGATTGTGGCAATAAATTTGTGAGATATTGTGATAAATGGTTAAAGATATAGTCTCTATGAAAATTTCTTCCTATTTTCTATCCTACTGATGAAAGAACATAGTGATTAAAGGAAAAAAATTTAACAATATCCAAATCCAAAAGCAGCAATTATTTCCTTGCATAGAACAATCTGGTTCTGCTAGTAGGGCATCAATTCTTTCTCTTAAATGGTTTGGGGGGGTTGTGCAGCTAAATGCTGCATAACAGTTAGTTTGTTGAGTAAAGCGATCGCTCACCATTAATAACAAAGTCTCTGCCAACAATAACCCATCCACTTGTTTTTTTGCCCACTGGTCGGCACGAATTTCTCGCAAAGTCAAAAGTTGATCCCACAAAATTTTAGTACTTGGTAAAAAAGGAACTATTTTCCCCAACCAACCAAGCCAGAAAAACCAAAAAGTATCTCGATAATAATAATGAGCTTGTTCATGATTTAAAACTGCATCAAGTTGCTCAGGATTTAATTTTTCTACAAGCCCTTTACTAACAACCAATTTAGAATGCCAAAACCCTATTTGAGCACTAAATAGAATGGGATTATCCAGCAAAAATACAGATTTATCTTTAATATTTATTTGAGGATAATCATTAATCTTTTGTACAGACTGCCAACCTTGATAGGCTAAAACCAAAAACAAAATAGCTGCCCATCCGCAAAAACTCCAGGCTAATATATAACTAACCCATCCAGTTGATAATCCTAGCATTTCTCCTTGAGGCCCCATACAAATTACTGCAATGGCTGTTGCAATTAAGAGTAGGGGAGAAGAAATAAATAGTAGTAAAGAGCGCTGCCAACGGACTAACCAAATAGTGGAAATAAAAAAATCTAGATATCTTAGACTAGTGGCTAAACCTAGAGCAAAAAATATAAGAATTAGGTGCATTATTTTTTCTCCTCTCTAGCTTTTCGTATAGCTCGTAGCTTCTGAGCGATCTCCTCTATTTGCTCTATACTAGTAGAGTCTAAACTATCCGCAAAAGCGGCCACCACATCAGGATTTCCTACCGCCAAAAATTGATTTAATTGTTGGTGCGCTCTCAAGATTTTGGCTTCTTGACGAGAAATCAAAGGTCGCCACATAAAGGCACGCTCACTTGCATCACAGACTAACCAACCTTTTTGAGTTAGGCGACGTAGTACAGTCGTTACTGAAGTGTAAGCTAACTCTCGGTCAGGGTCAGCGAGAATATTTTCATGCACTTGTTTGACTGTAGCACAACCTAAGTCCCAAACAATATTCAAAATTTCTGTTTCTAGAGGGCCAAGGGACATTTGTTGTGGACGGCGATTAGGCAGAGGACTCATAATTTTTAATTTTTCGATTTTTGCGATACCTAGTTGAAAATCACCTTTTCTTATGGTATATTATTTGAGTATGACAATATGTCTTATTTTTTTCTAATGACATTTAGATATAAGATTATCTAAAAAAACAGGAGTTTTTAAAGATGCGTTTTTTCTCTTCATTTTCTAAGTCTGTAGCACTACTAGTTTCCGTAGTGATGCTAGTTATTAGTAGTCTAGTATTCTCTAGTCCAGCAGAAGCAGCAAACTATGAAGTAACAATGGGTGCTGGTGGGCTAAAATTTAGTCCTAAGAAAGTAACTGTTAAACCGGGTGATACAGTGACATTTAAAAATGGTATACTTGCGCCCCATAATGTAATTTTTGATACTAGAAAATCACCAGATAAAAAACTTGCTAAAAAACTTTCCCACAAAAAACTGGTTATGAAGAAAGGAGAGACCTTTGATATAAATATCCCAGCAAATGCTAGCTCTGGTGATTATGAGTTCTTCTGTCTTCCTCACCGTGGTGCAAGAATGGTTGGTCACCTAATTGTAGAATAATAGGAAAATTCAGACGACAAATCATAAGCCTAAAGGCAAGTTTTGACTTAGGCAGCACCAAGAAATAAACTATCCCAGAAAATGGTATCAGCACCCTGTGCATCTCTATATCATTAGTGGCAATTACTATTATAATTATTTTGGGATAATTTTGAAATTGGAAGTTCCTTAAGCTAAATGCTTAAAGCTATACTAAATATTCCTCTCTCTAAAAGTTAAGTATTTTAGGGAGAGGATAATTATTTTTATCATTAATAATTACCTTTAAAATCTTAGTACAAATGAAAAATTAGTATTAAAAAAATATTTGAGAATTAGGGCTTACCGATGAATCCTCAAAACATTGATACACGAAAATTCTAGCATTTTTAGACTCGGAAAAAATGTCTAGTTTTCGATGCTGAGAGCTTAAAAAGTTAGTATTTTGGGCGCTCCCATGACAGAAAATCAAGGGACGAATATATCTGACTACCTTTTCTGTCAATTTCCCGTTTATCTTTAGGGACGTTGCATGCAACGTCCCTACTTCTCCTCTTGGGAGATTTTAGGGGTGAGTCCCCTACTCCTGAAAAAGACTTTTTCAGCAAACCCTAATTATTAATTGAATTTTTATGTTTTACCTGGAGAGGTGACAAATAAACTTGAAGCTCCTTTGGGGCAAGCTTAGGAGAAACCCAACTTCAGGAAAAATCAGGGGTTGAGTGATGAGATATTAAGATACTTACTGGTCATTAAGTAACCTGAATGACCTATTTCTTCATTAATATTCTGAATACTAAGGCTAAATGCTGAAGCCTTTATGTGTCAAGACTTTATCTGCAAATCCTAAGTAGGACTTCCAGACAGTTTATCACTGCCTAGTGTTTGACAGGCTGTCTTTTGACGTAATGCTACACTTAATCGAGAATTGGGGACGTAGATTTTATAATCTTCTATAATTTGCGTTGAGAGAGAAGAACAAATGAAAAAATTACTATCAATTGTTGTTTTAGCCATAATATTTGTTGTTGTTGCGCTACAACCTTCAGCTTTAGCTGCTGATGTAGCTCATGGAGGCAAGATATTCAAAGCTAATTGCAACGCCTGCCATGTAGGAGGCAATAATAGAGTTAACCCACGAAAGACTCTAGCTAAGACTGATTTAGAAAAATATGGTATGTTTAATGAAGAGAAAATAATAACACAGGTCACAAAAGGTAAGGCTCCAATGCCAAGTTTCGGAAGACTTGGAAAGAAATCCATTGAAGATGTTGCAGCTTATGTTCTAGAGCAAGCTGAAAGAGGCTGGAAATAATTAATATCAAATCAAGACAAGAGTAGGACAGAAAGGTTTCCTACTTTACCGAAAAATTTGGTTTAAAGCCTCGCCCTTCTAGGGCGGCTCTTTAGTTGATTTTTTTTCACAGGTCATGTTATCACGGTCTTTAGTCCATAGGAGATATATTAGTCGCGGGTGGGCATACCAAGACAAAAAACTGATGGCTCGGCAAGTGTAAGACTACTGGCAAAGTAGTGGCATCCCGTGAAACTTAAACCCGCATCGGAGCTACGGTCCGGTAGGAAGCCCAGTGCCTTTAGGCCGGGGAGGATGTCAAAAATGAAACCTTTCTCATCTTGAGAATATGTTCCTTGATAGTTGGGGTGAAAACTAGAGCTAGAGAAAATATCGAATCTATAGCTCTATGTGCTCGCCCCAATATTGGCATCTGAAGTAAATACATACTGATGACAAATGAATGGTTTTTATCGATTTTTATTCAGCATTATTATTGTTGTTACAGTCTTGTTTTTGTCATTTTCTCCACCGATGAAAATTGCAACTGCTAACTTAGAAATTGGAAATACTAAAAAGGTCTTTACTGAAGGTATCATTAATACTAAAAACAAAAACTATGAGCAAGCAGTTGAAAATTTTACTAAAGCAATAGAACTTAATTCTAACTTTGCCAGTGCTTATAGTAATAGATGTTTAGTTTATCTTCAATGGGGAAAATATGAGGAAGCGATCGCTGACTGCACTCAAGCAATAAGAATTAATCCAGAAAATATAGAAGCAAATCTCAACCTAGGTTTAGCTTACGACAAAATTGGTAATTACCAACAAGCAATTGCAGAATATACTCAAGTACTTGACCACAACCATAATGATTTTCGTGCTCTATATAATCGTGGGTTAGCTAATTTTGAACTGAATAATTATCAGGAAGCAATAGCAGACTATAACTTAATTTTAGCAAATACTTATCAAAATGCTAATTTTAATCAAGCAGATATTTATAATGAAAGGGGTTTGACATATTTAATGGCAAAAAATATGCACAAAGCCATGACAGATTTTAGTTATGCTATTCATATAGATTCTGAGAACTCTAGAGCTTATTATAACAGAGGATGTGTCTGTAGGAAGATGGGAAATATTGAAGGAGCAATGGCAGATTTTAGTAAAAGCATACAAATTAATCCCTATCAAGCTCAAGCATATTTAAACCGAGGGTTATTGCTTCAAGAATGCGGACTGTATCAAGGTGCAATTGAAGATTTGCAAGCTGCTACAAAGTGTTTTTGTGTTCAAGGCAATATGGCGGCTTATCATCATACTCAAAGGTTAATTGATGGGTTACAAAAATGGCTGTTATCATCTAATCAAACTGCTATTGGTTGAAATAATACCAATTGAGAAGGCAAGAGGTACGAAGATACTTATGCTGAATGTGGCCTTCATAAAAAATTAGGGGTTTAGGATGGGACATTTAAGATAATAAATGGCCATTAAATGACCCGAATGACCTAGTATCGGTTTTATAAAGGAGTATCTCACCTCCAGAAAACTTAGTCATAGCTCAATACAGTAGATAGAGCACTACCGGACAAACTTTGGCATAACTTCAGCAGCAGTAAATAAACCATAGATACCTCTTCGATATAAATCTACTCCTGCTTTCAAATAACCAAATGCCGGGCCACAAACATTAGCGGCCATGCTTGTTTCATCTCCTAATGTAAAAGTATGAGTAGAAATTTTACCTTCAAAAGTACGGCCAGTTACTTGAACATTCGTACTTAATGGTTTTTTCTGGTTCCTAGTATCAACGATACCTCCTACTGTTACCCGATCGCGATCGCAAATTCCCCCTAACTCCAACATAATATCGTCAGCATGTTCCATATTCTCCAATTTCAATAGACCATTTGTCTTTTCTAGTAAAGCTTCTACCTCACCATCAGTCATGGCCTTAGCTTTTTCCACATTATATCCGGGCAAATGGCCAATATCCTCGCGAATTGTGGCACGGTAAGCTTCCCAATTAGCAATACCTACTCCAAAAGTAATTTTTACACTATGAATTTCCACATAACTCTGAGCTGCTATAGCCGCTATTGCAGTTAATAAACCAGGGGTTGCGCCACAACCAGCCATGTAAGTAATACCTGCAGCTTGTAACTCATCTTTGAGGGCCAATAATTTTTCTATAGCACTGGTTCGCTTAATGGCATCCACCAATACTCCCCGCCAACCAGCAGCAATAAATTGTTTGGCGACACTTGCCATAAAGGTATTAGGTAAGTTAGGAAGGGCCAGAAAATAACCATCCACAGCATCAGCGACTTTAATTAATTCTTCAATGCTCTGATTACTTAAAACCCCACCAGCTTCTAAATAACCCAAAGACCCTTGAGCATTATACATATTTATACACTGGTCAGGATTTAATCCTTGACGGTTGTAGGCATAACCTTTTTTATCAGCAGCAGCAACCCAGACCATTTCTTGTTTAGATATAAGTAACCTAGCTGCAGCTTGCCCCAGACCGCCAAAACCTAAAATACCGACATGGATTTGATTATTAAAAGTTGTGATTTGCTTAGTATTCATAACACTTATCGCAGTTAATTTAACTAGACAGATTTTTATTATCTGCTAAGGTGCATCATCCTGGAAATCATTTCATTTATTTCAGTTCAAGTACTTTTTGCTGCTATGAGGTACAAATTTAGCTTTATATAGCTATAGCTTAGATTATTTCAAGTCACAATCAAAACATTGTAGAGACTTTCTATGAAAAGTCCTTGCTGTTGTCTATATATAAATGGGGTTTGCTGATTAAATCCAAAAGTATTGACACAGAAAAGTTTTAGCATTTTTAGATTTGAAAAAAGTGTCTAGTTTTCGGTCCTGAGGGCTCAAAAAGTTAGTATTTCGGTCTGACTATGGCATGAAAATAAAGGAAAAAATATATCCGACTACCTCCTCTACCAATTCCCCATTCCTCTGTAGGCATGCAATGTTCCTACCTACTCCCCTGCTTCTTAAAAAGACTCTTTTCCTAGACCATATTTATACTACAATTAGTACCTTTCCGTAAGTACTGAAATATTAATATATAAATTCCCGACTTGGAGTGTTAAGGAGAGATAACAGAAGTCTTAACTTCCGTGAAACGGTATAACTTGTCTAATTTCTATCCCAATATTTCCTCATGCCTGGGTTCAATATCTTGACGGTTTCCAAAATATACGCCAAACTTAACAGATAATTGACCTACTGATTCAGATTATAATAAGTTTTGTAAATAAATGATTCCCTATCTATCAGTTAGTAAAAATTGATTTAGATTAAAAGCAAGTCATTTAAAAAATCAAGAAGCAACTTACTTCATTAGATATTCAGTTTGAAAAAGTTGGTTTATGTACATAATCCTAAAATTGTTCATCATTTAGCTATGAATATGGAAACTTTAGAGTTCATAATTCATCCGGATGGTCGAGTACAAGAAAAAGTGACTGGCATTGCTGGTAGATATTGCACAGAAGTAACTGCAGCAATTGAATCTGAGTTAGGCATTGTCTTAACTCAACAGTCAACTTCTGAATACTTTGCCCAAAAGCAGTATCAGTCTCATACTGCTACAACCCAAGTTTCTTCTTTTAGTAACTGGTAAAATTATTTTTTTTGTTTAGTTCTGTTTATTCCTTTATAAGATAACTATGTCACACTTTAGTCAAATCAAAACTCAAATTCGTAATCTGAAGTCTTTGCAGTCTGCTCTAACAGATTTAGGC
>JAKQYG010000250.1 GCA_023356515.1 Trichodesmium sp. MAG_R04
TGTTGCGGTCACTCAATGCCGAGAGATTGGAACGGCGCTTTAGGGATATTCTTTAAAGCATTGCGAGATACCGCCAATGTCGATGGTTCTGCCGTCACATTGCTATGAACGGTATTTTCTGCTTTGGCCAGGAATTGCCGGGCTTGATGTATCTGGTTATAGCTTATTGATCAGGTTTTCAGTGATTCTGCTTACCCTAGTTTGCAGGATCAATTAAAACAATTAGACTTGTTTTAAACATACAGAGAGGTTATATGTCATTCAATGCAGAATTATTCGTCAATTCTAATTCTAATATTAAATACTTTGCTTATGGTTCCAACCTATCATTTAATCAGCTAGAATTCAAATTATCATTAAATTCTCAAACAAAGGAAATATACAAAACAAAACCTAATTCACTAATTTTAAATTCTCAACCTGCTAAATTAAAAAATTTTGAATTAAGATTTAATTTACATATCCTAAATGATAATATAGATCCAAGTTATGCTAATATAGTATATAAGAAAAATGCTACTGTACATGGTTGTTTGTATGAAATATCACCAACATGTAAAGAAGTTATCGATTTATTAGAAGGTAAAGGAAATGTATATCAAGAAGAAAATGTAGAAGTCTGCCCTTATCATTCGATGAGCACTATAACTGCTCTAACATATATAGCTTACAACAAAAAAATTAAAGTGCCAGGTATAACAATTAAAGAGGGAATACAACCTTCTAAAAGATATTTAAAAACTATAATTACTGGAGCTCAAGAATGTAATTTAGAATTACAATGGATAGAATTTTTAAAATCTCAAAAAGTTGCTACAATACCTATAACTAAATTAAACCCTGAAGAGTTGGAAAAAATTAATAAAAAAGTTTATACTTCTCAAGATTTAGAAAGTTTTAATCTACCATTAGATGAAGTATTTAATGAACAGGGACAAATTATAAAATCTATTATTGGTAGCATTTGTGGATTAGTATTTATGTGTAATCCGAATAAAGGATTTCATATTTGGCCAAAATCCCTTATTAAACAAATATTAGGACGAAGTATTACAGTACTTTATGCCAGAAGATGCCCGCGTAATAAGGGTGTTCCATTATATGAAACTGAACAAGATGTATTATCGGCAGATCAAGATTGCCTAGATTATATTATAGCCATTGCCTATGATTTATTGCTTCAATCAAGAAAAGAAGGAAAAGGTATATTTTTGCTCGGTAGGACAGCTAACTTTCATTTATGGCAAGATTATTTTGTTGAAAAAAATTAGGAAAAATTAAAATTTTATGACAATATTTTTAGTTAAAATAACAGAATTTATTCACATTTTTTAACATCAAATTAGCTTGAATTGGTCAGCTTTTACACTAATTGCTAATCCTTGCTAAGTTGTTCGGCAAAGAGAAAAATAGCTAATTCATTTATACTAGGTTAATTATCACTCTGGGCAATATAACAGTAGATAACAAAAGCAAAAGTATTAGAAACTAAAATGTATTATCCGCGAGAAAAACACCTTAAATCTTTCGTTGCAAAATTATCTATTACTCAAAAAGCTGTTATTAAATGGAATTTGTTAGACTTAGCATTAACTCACTCTACAATTTCATCAACACATAATTATGAAAAGCTAGAGTTTATTGGAGATGCAGTGGTGAGACTTGTTGCTGCAGAATTACTGTTTGAAAATTATCCTAATTGTCCAGTAGGAGAATATGCTGCCATTCGTTCTATTTTGGTAAGCGATCGCTCTCTAGCACACATCGCAAATAAATATGAGTGGAGTCGTTATTTACTGGTATCGAAAAGTGCAGCAGGGGATAAAGCTGGAGAAGAGTCTCGACTGGCAGATTCTTTTGAAGCTGTTTTAGCTGCTCTTTATTTGAGTACTAATAATTCAGATTTGATCCGCCCCTGGCTAGATGGTCACTTTGAAAAGTTAATAGTCCAAATTCGCAGTGATCCCGCCCGCCAAAATTATAAGGCTGCTCTCCAAGAATGGACTCAAGGTTATTGTAAAACATTACCAAATTATAAAGTTCAAGAAGCAAGTAAGATTCATGGCGATCGTGGACGCTTTATTGCAGAAGTTTGGTTTCAAGGCAAAAAACTTGGTGTAGGTAAAGGGCCATCAATTAAGGCCGCAGAACAAGTCGCAGCTAAGTCTGCTTTAGATTTCTTGCAGGAGTCAGAAATAGGAAATATTCTTAAAGAGGAAAAAGGGGTGGAAAAAGATTATATCTAGAGGCTTCATTGAGATTGAGATACGGTTGTCCCAAGTAGGAGACTTGTGCTATGACAGTTTTATCATTGGCTTGACTCATTTTCTTGGGCATTTTGATTATTGCTGAGTGATAAAGTATAGAATTAAAATAATTAGACGAAGTTAAACAAATATTAAGAAATATTAGAAATTAACTGATTATATGATAGGTAGACTATCTTATCTGATCACATACTTTTTTTTACAGAAAATGGTATTACATAATAAAAACTACGAAGATGACAACTAGGCTTTTGAAAGGGCTAGGTCATTAAATCTCAAAGCATTGAACAATAAAGGTAAGTGCCTTTTTGGGTCAAAAAAAGTTAAATTTTTTTGGTTGCTCAAGCTCGTATATTTTAGCGTTTTGGGTATAATAATTACAAAAAAGTTAAGGGGTAAACATATCTGATTTAATCTCCGTAAATAGAAGTTTAATCAAAGTATAAGTCATTAGTAATTAGGATAAAAATCTCAGTTTTACATCTAATTTGCAGATATCTTGCCAATTATGGAGATAACTCACTAAGCTACAATCTACTGTATAATTGATAGATAAACCTATTGAAAAGGAAAAGTTGATTATGCTAGAGACAAGTTACAAAGATAATGAAACCATTTTTCTGGAAGAAATAGCCAATAAACTGAACCTTAAAGATAAAACTAGACTTGTATTTATCGAACGGTTAAGAATAGATAATGATCATTTGAATAATCCAGCGCTTGCTACATGTTTATCACAAAGTTTATTAAAGGATACTAGCCAAAAAGCAACATCAAAAATTATTTTGCGGGACTCTTTAAAGACAATATTTAAAAAATTAAATCGTGAAGGTTGTGATTTCCATGGAGTGACAAGAGAGAAAGTTAAAATTGCTAAACAGTGGTTGCGGGAAATAGTTTATCCCTGGCATAGATTGAAAAATATAGCTATTTCAACTAATAAGATGGGGCCTGTTCCTCAAGGGGTGGATCTGTATAAAGCTGGTTCTGATTATCCTAATACTGTACCTCTGGGCAGTCAAATTAAATTTGAGGTACAGTTGGAACGCCCAGGATATTTAACTTTATTAGAAAAAGATACTTCTGGCAAATTCTATTGTTTGTCTCCTTCACTTTCATCTATTTTTAATCCGGGTATAATATCGTTACCAATGGAAGGAGCGCCAGTAAATTATTTTCAATTGACTAGGGAACCAGGGGTTGAGGAGATAATAGCAGCGATCGCTCCTGAAGCTCCAAAGTTAGATTGGTTGCCGCAACTAGACCAACCACCCTTGTTGCTACAGGGAAATCATTTGCAGGAATTTTTAGCATATTTTGAGGGTAAATCAGATTGTACTTTGTGGTATATGTATTACCAGGTGGAGAAAGACAGCTAGAATATAAATGTCAATGATACGGTTATGAACTGGCAATAGTCGATCTTATCTTTCCGTGATCAAAGATTTGCTCCAACTGTGGTTATGTTCTAGATATGCCCTTAAGTCTAAGGGCTTATGATTGTTCTGACTATGGTTTGTCAGTCTTATTGAGACTTAAACGCCAGTATAAATTCAAGAAATGCGGTGGGCTCGACTGTGAATGCCTGTGGATGAGTAACCGCCGACGGCCTCAGTTGAAGCAGGAAGTAAATATCAATTTGTTACATTATGTGACGCTTTGTATCAGTTTTATAGAGCAGAACATAATAATTTACCTCACAAGGGGTTTCTAGGTTCACCTGCGTAAGTTCTGACAAAGTGACAGAAAAGTTGTATTATAAATAGATATGAAAGTTTACTAAAAAAAAATACAATCACTATGTCTAGCCAGTTTTTCACCAAAGTTCTTTTCAGTATCTTAACTACAGGAATAATTACCATTCTCTTGCCTCAGCAAAGTTTTGCTCAATCTTATCAAGGTAATACAGTGAATCCTTTAGAGGATTTACAAACAATAGATAACTCTGATTCTTTTACTGGTTCGGGTGGGATAGATATGTTCGACATTATTCATAACTCTAGACTGCGAAATAACCGGAATATGAAGGAATATATGCTCGAACAAAGGGATAATCTAAATGATGCAGCAACACAGTTCCGCAATAAACAAAAGGAACTTATACAACAACAGAAGACTTTTGGTAATACTTCTACTCCTACTACAGGCAATATTGAAAATAGTCAATAATTAAAAGTCAAAAGTTAAAATCTTAGATAAATTGACAATTGATAACTGATAACTGATATATAGATACAGTTGTTAAATTTCTAGAGACTCCATGAATGTACAAACAGTTGTAACCAAACCATTTAGGGACCAAAAACCGGGCACTTCTGGACTCCGCAAAAAAGTGCCCGTTTTTCAACAACCCCATTACCTAGAAAATTTTATTCAGTCTATTTTTGATAGTCTGGAAGGTTTTTCTGGTCACACATTTGTACTTGGTGGTGATGGTCGCTATTACAACCGTCAGGCAATTCAAATAATTCTGAAAATGGCTGCCGCTAATGGAGTGGGTCGAATGTTAGTGGGTCAAGGTGGCATTCTTTCTACCCCTGCTGTTTCCTGTATTATCCGTAAAAATAAGGCTTTTGGTGGTATCGTTCTTTCTGCTAGTCACAACCCTGGTGGACCAGAAGAGGATTTTGGTGTTAAGTACAATATTAGTAATGGTGGCCCTGCTCCGGAAAAGGTGACTGGTGCCATTTATGAACGTAGTAAAGTTATAGATAGCTATAAGATTATTACAGCTAAGAATATTAACTTAGACCAACTAGGTAGTCAGAAGTTAGGGGAAATGACTGTAGAAGTTATTGACTCTGTAGCAGACTACGCTGAGTTGATGGAATCTTTGTTTGATTTTGGTAAACTATCAGAATTGCTAAGGTCTGGTAAGTTTCGGATGTGTATGGACTCATTACATGCTGTGACGGGACCTTATGCTAAGGATATTTTTGAGCAACGGTTAGGGGCTCCTGAAGGTACGGTGAAAAATGGTATGCCTCTGGAAGATTTTGGCGGTGGACATCCTGACCCTAATTTGGTATATGCTCATGATCTGGTAGAAATTATGTTTGGTGATCATGCTCCTGACTTTGGTGCTGCTTCTGATGGGGATGGCGATCGCAACATGATTTTAGGGAAAAATTTCTTTGTTACTCCTAGCGATAGTTTGGCAATATTGGCTGCTAATGCTAAGTTAGTTCCTGGATATAGTTCTGGTTTGGCTGGTATTGCTCGTTCTATGCCAACTTCAGCAGCAGCGGACCGAGTAGCAGAGAAAATGGGTCTGGACTGTTATGAAACTCCTACTGGTTGGAAATTTTTTGGTAATTTATTAGATGCACAGAAGGCTACTCTTTGCGGTGAGGAAAGCTTTGGTACAGGATCTAATCATGTGCGGGAAAAAGATGGACTGTGGGCAGTATTGTTCTGGTTGAATATTCTGGCAGTACGGCAGGAGTCAGTGGAAGATATTGTTAAGGAACATTGGAAAACTTACGGTCGTAATTATTATTCTCGCCATGACTATGAGGGGATAGAAAATGAGAAGGCTAATAATTTGATGGAAAATTTATGTTCTCTATTACCTTCTTTGCCAGGAAAACAATATGGTCAATATGAGGTCAAATATGCTGATGATTTTAGCTATACAGATCCAATAGATGGTAGCGTGAGTCAGAAGCAGGGTGTTCGTATTGGTTTCAGTGATGGTTCTCGCATTGTATTCCGACTTTCTGGTACAGGAACTCAGGGAGCTACTCTACGTTTGTATGTTGAAAGTTATGAACCAGATGCTACTAAACAAGACCAAGATACTCAAGTTGCATTATCTCCTCTAATTAGTTTGGCAGATGAAATTGCTCAAATTAAGAATATTACAGGTAGGGAAAAACCAACTGTAATTACCTAAATTTTTCTCTTAAGTCTTGCCCTTCTAGGGCGACTTTTTTTTAGGTGTTTTAGGTGTTAGGTGTTAGGTGTTAGGTTTTAGGTGTTAGGTTTTAGGTGTTAGGTTTTAGATTTTGGGTTTTAGGTTTTAGGTGTTAGGTTTTAGGTGTTAG
>JAKQYG010000251.1 GCA_023356515.1 Trichodesmium sp. MAG_R04
AATCGCCCAATATTTGAATGAAAAATTTCTACCAATTAAAGTAGATCGAGAAGAAAGACCTGATGTAGATAGTATTTATATGCAGGCATTACAAATGTTAACTGGGCAAGGTGGTTGGCCGTTAAATATATTCTTAACTCCTGATGATTTAATACCTTTTGTTGGCGGTACTTATTTCCCTGTTGAACCTCGCTATGGACGACCAGGTTTTTTAGAAGTGTTGCAAAAAATTTGGGGTTTTTATGACCTTGAGAAAAATAAACTTGAGGATTTAAAAGCAGAAGTTTTACAGGGTTTAAGGAAGTCAGTTTTATTACCAGAAGCTGAAGATTTAAGCCAAGAAGTATTACAAAAAGGTTTAGAAGTTAGTACAGGAATAATTAGCGATCGCTACTCCCAACAAAGCTTTCCAATGATACCTTATGCAGTAACAGCTTTACAGGGAAAAAGGTTTAATTTTAAATCTCAAAATAACAGTAATGAAGTTTGTTTACAAAGGGGATTACATCTAGTATTAGGTGGAATTTATGACCATGTTGCTGGGGGATTTCATCGTTACACAGTAGATACTACTTGGACAGTTCCCCACTTTGAAAAAATGCTCTACGATAACGGTCAAATTGTTGAATATTTAGCTAATTTATGGAGTGCAGGATATCGAGAACCAGCTTTTAAACGAGGAATTATTGAAACAGTAAATTGGCTAAAAAGAGAAATGACAGCATCAGCAGGATTTTTTTATGCCGCCCAAGATGCTGATAGTTTTACTACTCCTGATGAAGTCGAACCAGAAGAAGGAGCTTTCTATGTTTGGAGTTATAAAGAATTAGAAAATTTGTTAACCTCGGAAGAATTATCTAAACTATCAGAACAATTTTTTATTACATCTAATGGCAACTTTGAAGGAAAAATTGTCTTACAAAGAAAACAAGCAGGGGAGTTAAGTGAAGCTGTAGAAAATTCTCTATCTAAATTATTTGAAGTACGGTATGGTGTGCAACCTTTTAATATAGAAACTTTCCCACCAGCAACTAATAATCAAGAAGCAAAAAATAATAACTGGCCTGGGAGAATTCCCGCAGTAACAGATACTAAAATGATTGTTGCCTGGAATAGTTTAATGATTTCTGGACTAGCAAGAGCAGCCACAGTATTTAAGAGCTTAGAATATCTAGAATTAGCAGTTAATGCTACTAATTTTATCATCAAAAATCAGTGGGTTTATGGACGTTTTTATCGGTTAAATTATGAGGGGAAAGCAGCAGTAATTGCACAGTCGGAAGACTATGCTTTATTTATTAAAGCATTGTTAGATTTAGAGCAGGCTTCGATTAGTTTAGAAACTTCATCAAATAGTAATTTTTGGTTGGAAACAGCTATCAAATTACAAGATGAATTTGACGAGTTTTTGTGGAGCATAGAAGCAGCAGGTTATTACAATGCTCCTATGGATGTTAGTGGAGAATTAATATTACGAGAGCGAAATTATATTGATAATGCAACTCCAGCAGCAAATGGCATAGCAATTACTAATTTAGTACGTCTATCTTTGCTAACTGAAGAATTACGTTATCTCGACCAAGCCGAATCAGCTTTAACTGCTTTTAGTAGCATAATGAAAAAATCTCCCCAAGCTTGTCCGAGTTTATTTGTTGCCCTAGACTGGTATAGAAATCAAACTTTAGTTAGAACTTCTGAAGCAGAAATTAATAATTTAATTACTCAGTATTTTCCTACTGCTATTTATAAGAAAGAAACTGATTTACCAGAAAATTCTGTGGGGTTAGTTTGTCAAGGTTTGATTTGTAAAAAACCCTCTTTGAGTCAACAGGAATTATTGGAATATTTAGAGCAAAGTCAAAATCGTTGGGTTAAATAACAAGGTGTGAGCTAGAATTATATAGCAATCCTAAATAGGTTGTAATAATTCAAAAAGTAAAAATAAACTCTGAAACTTTTACCTATTGCCTATTTCCTTTATTTGGAAAACAAAATTATCTAGGGGAAATACCCATAGCTCCTTTGGATAATAAATTCGATCCTTTGTGCATTTTTAAGGGTAGAAAAGATCAGCACGGACGTCATACAGAAAATTTTGATAAAAAAGTATGGAATAATAAAATACTACAAGCAACCTTAGCAGATATTAGAGATGCAATGATTTTGTTTGGACCGTTTAAATATTTTCCTTTCTAGTGTATGGATAGATTACTTGGGCTTTCTATTCAAGCTAGGTATTATGAAAAAGGAAAAATAATTGGTCATATACTGCCTCAACCAGAACAAATTAGGATAGAAGATAATCCTCCCGAATATAGAAGAACTAAAAGATTTTATGTATTTGCCGAACTTTTGTTACTGAATTATATCCCCAATATGCCTATCTCTGGAATTTGATTTTAGCTCAATTTGCTTATATACCTGTGAGGGCAACTTCTTATATTTCTAGGCGTCTATCTGGGAATAAAATCAAAAAAAATTACTAACTGGTAAATTTGCAAATTAAAAGATGATAAGGTTGTTTAATGTAAATAGTTTTGTAAATCTGATAACCTTAGGTAATATTGTGCCCTCAACCACTCAATTGTTTTATCTTTTTCGACCACCTTTAATCAACTCATCTATAGCAGTCCTATTTTATTTATATCAAAAATACTACCACTTTTTGAAAATATGTTTGAGCATAATATTCAATGGGCAAGAGTTTAAGAATGTATTTCTAGTTTTTTAATTGTCACAACCTATTTAGGATTGCTATAGTTCATCTATAATACTAATTTTTTGTCTTTTTCCTATATATGTTCTTCTTACTATTATATCTGTTATCTATTTGACCAATATGGGATTGCTATAGTTGCACTTTGGTTAATAGCAGTTATAATACAAAGCATACTTATATATTATATATTTTGGGAAAAGAATGGACAAAAATTAGTTAGTATATACAAAAATTAATTAGGCCTGAAAATAAATTAATGAAAAAGTAAAAAGCTGTAAATTGTTTTGTGCAAATAATTCCTGCAGTAAAACCTAGTTTAAAATTAAGAATTAATCAACCTTAAAATATAATAACCATATCCCTGAATAAAAAAATATCGAAAAACTAACCAGCAAAAATTAAAAGAAAAAATTTTAGAGCTAAAATCTGAACCCTGAAAAAAAGCTGGTAAGGCCGATAAAAACACTTATGGAAATACCGTTTAATATAACTCTGCTGATTATCTTTACAGTAGCTAGTGGCATAGCTTCTCAAGTTGTGGCTGCCTACCTTCAAGTACCTGCAATAGTCTTTTTGCTACTATTTGGCATTTTAGTAGGTAAAGATGGTTTGGGCCTGGTACATCCAAACTTATTAGGAAGTGGTCTAGAGGTTATAGTCTCTCTATTTGTAGCTCCAATCCTGTTTGAAGGTGGCCTTAATTTGGAACTAAGAGAATTAGGAAGAGTTTCAGGCAGTATCCGCAACTTAGTCACTATAGGAACATTAATTACACTAATTGGTGGAGGTATGGCTGCTCACTGGTTGGGAGAATTTCCTTGGCCAATTGCATTTCTTTATGCCTCTCTAGTTGTAGTTACAGGGCCAACAGTAGTAGGACCATTACTCAAACAGGTATCAGTAGACCGACAAGTAGCTACTTTGCTAGAAGGAGAAGGAGTTCTTATTGATCCTATAGGAGCAATTTTAGCGGTACTGGTACTTAATATTGTGTTAAATAAAGGTGCCGCCACTATAGGATTATTTAGAGACCTAGTTGTGGGTTTAGGAATGGGCATTATTATTGGTGGAGTAGGAGGTTGGGTACTTGGGTTTAGTTTAAAAAGAGCAAAATTTCTCTCGGAAGAGTTAGCAAATTTAGTGGTTTTAGCTGCTTTGTGGGGGATGTTTGGTCTAGCAGAAGTAGTTCGCAGTGAATCCGGGTTAATGGCTACAGTAGTAGCGGGGATAGTAGTTGGAGCTGCTGAAATACCAGAGTTGCGATTAATTAGGCGCTTCAAAGGACAACTGACAATGCTAGGTGTTTCAGTATTATTTATTTTATTGGCAGCAGACCTATCTTTAGCAAGCGTTGTTGCCCTAGGTTGGGGAAGTATATTTACGGTTTTAAGCTTAATGTTTCTGGTTCGTCCTCTCAATATATTAATCTGTACTTGGAATAGTCAGCTTGATTGGCGACAAAAGATTTTTGTGAGTTGGGTTGCTCCTAGAGGAATAGTTTCGGCTTCCGTTTCTTCTCTGTTTGCGATCTTATTAACTCAGAACGGTATCAATGGTGGTGACTCTATTAAAGCTCTGGTATTTTTGACAATTATGGTGACAGTATTGAGTCAAGGGTTGACTGCAAGATTTGTAGCTCAATTTTTAGGAATTACTTCTAATGCTGCTACTGGTGCTGTTATAGTGGGTTCAAATCCTCTTTCTCGGTTAATTGGAAAGATATTTAAAGAAAGGGGTGAATCAATGGTACTAATTGATACAAATGAAGAGTCTTGTAAGCAGGCAGAGAAAGAAGGTTTGCAAGCATATAAAAGCAGTGCTTTAGATGTTAATGTTTTAGAAGAAGCTGGTTTAGAATCAGTAGGAACTTTCTTAGCAATGACTAATAATGGGGAAGTAAATCTAGTTTTAGCTCAAAGAGCAGCAGAGGAGTTTAAGCCACCAAGGGTATTAGCTATTTATCCAAAAAGTCCCCAGCAAAAAAATCAGAATAATAAAGAGAAGGTTCAACAAGCATTTACGACTGAGTTAAATCTGAAAAGTTGGAATCAATATCTTGATGATAAAGAGGTGAAGTTGGGTAAAACAGTGCTCAAGGAATTGGGATTTGAGTTTCAAAAGACTCATCTCAAAGCATTGATTAAGTCTGAGGAGTTGATACCACTTTTGATCGAACGGCAAGGAAATCTTCAAGTATTACCTGCTAATGAAATTTGGCAACCTGGAGACCAGATTATTTATTTACTACATGACCCGACACCTAAACTTCTGAAACGATTATCTGGTTCCCAGCAAACAGCTTTAACTATAGAAAGACATCCGGCAGTTGAAGAAGTACCTATTCCTAATGTAGTTCTTGAAACTAACTCTGACAAAATAATAGCTAATTGATATTCTCCCGAGGCTGCTCTTGGGAGACAGGGCGAGATTCCCTAGCATCTCTGTTAGGGTTTTTATGTCTTATAGTATCCGCCTTTGGGAATTTGCTTCCTTCGGGTCTTAGGGTTACTCCACAGACTGACACTGTTCGGGGAGCAGCAAAAATGTTTATACTTCCATTCAAAGTTGAGATAATAATTAAAAATATTTGCTATAGTAATCCTAAATCATTTCTAAAATTACTGGACTTCTTGAAAAATACCTCCAACTTCTGTTCCTTGTGCATAAGTGCCTCCTTTATCCTCCTTTAAAGCAGCCTCAATGTTCCACTATTGACAGGATTGCTATATAATATCAATTTAGGTTGAATATTTAATTATATAGTTGGAGATCATGAGGTGATAGGGTTGGCTTAACCGTTGATGCCTGTGAGGGTCTTGCTGCTGAGGCGGGGGTCTCTCGAATTGATGGTGTATTCTGTAGAAGCTGGATAGAAACATCAACATATTACTAATGGGGTGTAGGATTTCCTGTTTTTGGCTATAAGCCATGTCTCACTAACTAAATTTTAAGTTAAACCGATGAGTTACTGCCTCAACTCTGGATGCCGAAAGCCATATAATCCATCTGGAAATACATTTTGCCAAAGCTGTGGAACTAAGTTGCTATTGGGCGATCGCTACCGTGCTATTAAACCTATTGCTCAAGGTGGCTTTGGTAAAACCTTTTTGGCTGTGGATGAGTATAAACCTTCTTTGTCCAGGTGTGTAATTAAACAATTTTTGCCTCAAAATCGTGCTAACGCGCAAAAAGCTGCTGAGTTGTTCCGTCGGGAAGCTATTAGACTTGATGAGTTGGGCAAACATCCCCAAATTCCTGAATTAATGGCTCATTTTCAACAGGGGGAGCAACAATATTTAGTCCAAGAATTTATTGATGGGCAAAATTTGGATCAAGAATTGGTTGCTAATGGGACTTTTACGGAAAATCAAATTCAGGAGTTACTTTGGGATTTGTTGCCTGTGTTGGAATTTGTCCACGAACGGCAGGTGATTCATCGGGATATTAAGCCAGAAAATATTATTCGGCGCAATTCTATTGCCCTTCCTGATGATGGAGGGGAAAATAAGGGCC
>JAKQYG010000252.1 GCA_023356515.1 Trichodesmium sp. MAG_R04
GGGGTTATGGATTGGGAGTAGACGGGAAATGTTATCCCTAATTTGCCTAAAATTATAGTCAGAATTATCGTTGCAGAAAATTTTAATTTAGTTGTTTTCATAACAAAATATTTACTTTTTTGTAACTTGGTAACACAGGATAATCTTCTCAATTATCTATTCCGGCTTTATCCACACAAATAAGCTCTTTCTCGTCTATTTGATCGTGATTAGCATCAACAAATTTTTCAAATTCTTCCTAGTCTTTAATTCTTAGATATCTAAGGGGGGGTACATTGACTTTGAATGCAGGGGTTGTTAAGACTGTGATTCTGTGATTAAATATAGACTCGCCATTAGTGAAGAATAGGTCGACTTATGCTTAATAAATGACTTACATGACTCATAGACATACCCATTACCCATAATAAAATTAAGAGCTTGTTCATCTAAATCTTGACTATAAAGACTATAAAAAAGATGTACCATAACACTTAAATCCTAGTTTAAATATAATTATACCTTAAGTTATAAACTGTCAATTGTCAATACCTAAACAGCCATCCCTAGAGAGGAACAGGGAATCTATAGATGAGGTAGTTAGGTGCTACATTTCAGGCAAAATGTAGCATATTAGGCTAGGGATTGAAAGTCATGCCTGATAATAACTATGAAGCTTGTAAGTCTAAATATATATTAGACTTGTTGCTTTATAACTTAAAAAATCCTCAAGACCCTTGATATGTAAAGATTATAGCTATTGACCCTCTAGAATACTTGGAATTATTACTCTGCCTAAGTTTGAGCGATTTTTTCCCTCTATTTAGCGACAAGTCTATTACATAAATTATTAATAATAATTAGGGATAATGGAGGCTGTAATCTGGCTTCTTGGTTAAAAACACTTTTATAGTATATTTGTGGTGCTAAATGCGGGTTGGATACACTTATCCCTTGATTTTTCTGCTGTGGAAGTACCCGAAATCCTAATTTTTTCAACCACCGAAAAACTTGTAGTTTATTGCTGCTAAAATAAGACTAAAGCCTCTATATGTCAATGCTTTAATATTTAATCGCCAAGCCCTAGCTAACAATAGTTATTCCAAGAACTTCCCACTATCTAGTTATTTAATTATTGCTTTTTACCTTGTTGTTTTACTAACTCTTCTTGATACAATTCCCTATCTTTAATTGTGAGAAGTTCTGGTATTGTCACAAATTCATAATCTTGTTGTTTCAAACCAATAATAATATTAGGTAATGCTTTTACAACATGGTCTCTTGGACCGCCACCATCATGTAGTAATACAATTCCCCCATTTCTAGATTTATTCAAAACCTTTTTGGTAATTTCTTGAGCTGATCTCTCATACCAGTCCTTAGAATCAGTAGACCATAAGACTACAGTGTGTTTGTTTTCCTTAGCATAGTTAGCTAAACCATTATCTAGAAAACCACCAGGAGGCCGAAATAGTTTAGTATTCTTACCTGTGATTTCGTATATAAGCTTTGCTGTACGTTCAATTTCACTTTTGATACGGTTTTCATTTATTTTACTCTTTTGAGCAGGATGATTCCATGTGTGATTCGCAATAACATGATCTGCTTCTACAATTTTTTTCCCTATTTCTTGGTGTTTGTTTAAATGTTGGCCAACTACGAAAAAAGTTGCTTTAACATTATATTTTTCCAGAATATCTAATATTTGTTCTGTAGTTTTGTTCCATGGGCCGTCATCAAAAGTTAAAGCAATAACTTTTTGTCTATTTTGAAGAGTAATCTTTTGAACAGTTTTTCCTTCAAACCTTTTTGGTATAGTGAAATCAACAGTTTCTAATTCTAATTCCCTAAGTTTTTGTCGAGTTGTATTCATATTTTTAGGAATGATAGAACTAATTTGAGTGTTTTCTTGAGTATTTGCTCTTGGATTAAGTGTATTGGTCGTTACTTTTGTGCTTATTGTTGTTCTTGCTTGTTGTTTCGCCCATATAATATCTGGTAGTAGCATTGCGATTAAAAAACTACCACTTGCTGCTATAATTGTTGCTAAAGTTTTTCCTTGCTTAGATAATACATCGAAATTTTCCATTTTTTTCTTTATGCAAATATTGTGATTTTATGGGATTATTTAGGAATTTTGAAAATGGCACTTTTCGCCTGTTATCAGATAATTGTATTTTTATGATTACTGTTTAGTCGTGCAGTAATCACCATTTTAAGATTTTGATAAATATATATATCATATTTTTACTTTCCTCTAATTAATTTTTATTCTGATATTAGATGTTAATTTGAATAATGTTATTTACCTAAAATTTTCCGGAACAAGTTTTCGGTAAATATCAACAATTTTTTGAGTCACCTCATCTATGCTTAAACCATCTGTGCTAATTTCAATAGCATCTGAAGCTTTTCGTAAGGGAGAAATTTCCCGGTTTGTATCTTTTTGGTCACGACGAATAATGTCTTTTTCTACTTCTTCTAAGCTGATATTCGTTTGATATTTCTGCTGTAACTCTAGTAGTCGCCGTCGCGATCGCTCTGCTACCGAAGCCGTCAAAAAAATCTTGAGTTCAGCATTGGGAAATACGTGAGTGCCAATATCTCGTCCTTCTGCTACTATTCCTCCTTGAGTACCAAATTGTTGCTGTTGTTTTACCATGAAATACCTGACTGTAGACTGTGCCGCAATAACTGAAACATTATTTGTTACTTCCCTACTTCGAATTGCTACTGTGACATCCTGGCCATTGATTATGACATGGCTATTTTTAGGGCCATCAAAGCTGATTTGGCATTGACTGACTAACTCTGCTACCTGGGCCTGGTCTTCAACTGGCACACCAGATTGTAATACTATCCATGTTACTGCCCGATACATTGCTCCTGTATCTAAGTACAAAAATCCTAGGTTTTGCCCTACTAATTTAGCAACTGTGGATTTCCCCCCACCAGCAGGTCCATCAATTGCAATTATGGGTTGACGGTTTCTCAAGACTATATTATCTATTAAACGACAAGAACCAACATGAGCAGCGATCGCTAATAAACCTATATTTTGAATATTCTCTAAAGGTTTTAAAGTCTCAGGGTCAACTATTTCTAAATACTCTAGTTTTAGTGTTGGTTGAGATGCTAACTTTTCTTTAACAGCATTTTCGACTTTTTTTAGAATATCTGATGTATCTTGATTCTCTAAAAATATTTTTCTACCATGACAAAGAGAAGCATAAAGCATAGAAGCTTGCTGCTTTTGTTCAGGAGTTAAATATTGATTGCGAGAACTCATAGCTAATCCTGAAGCTTCGCGAACTATTGGGCAAGAAACAATATTAACTTCCAAACTTAGGTCTTTAACTAATTGCTTAATAATTGTCAACTGTTGATAATCTTTTTCCCCAAAATAAACATTATTTGGTTGAACTATATTCAATAACTTAGTTACAATCGTTGCCACTCCCTGAAAAAAATTAGGTCGAGAAACTCCACACATAATTGATGTCATGTGAGACGGAGGAACAACTGTAGTTATATAATTTTGAGCACTAGTTGATAGCTCATTTTCCATACCTATTGTTTCAAGATTAGGAGCAAAAATTACATCTACTCCCTCTTTTTCGCAAAATTTTTTATCTGTTTCTAACTGTCGGGGATATTGTTGAAAATCTTCCCTAGGAGCAAACTGTAAAGGATTAACAAAAATACTGACAACCGTAATTTTATTATCTTCCATTGCACGTTTAATTAAGCTTAAATGTCCTTCATGTAAAGCTCCCATTGTTGGCACTAAACCAATAGTATAAGGATACTTTTTCGGGTCATTTTTCAGTAAATTTAAGTAGCAGCGCAAAGCTGAGATAGTGGTAAATAAACGCATTTTTTTCAAATATGATCAGTAATATAGATAAAGAATTCGGAAATCAGAAGTCTATTTGTGCAGCAATACAACAGCTCTTAAATGACTTATTCTTGTATGCTTTGTCCAGAGAAAAAAACTTTCTTAATTCTAAATTATAACTTAATAATACGCATTTGAAATGAGTATTAGCTTATAGAAACTAGATATCGTTAAAATTAAAATTTAAAATGACAAGCCATAACATAAAAATCAGGGAGGAATAATAGTTTACCAAAAATCTTAATAAACCTTTTGAAAGCTACTAATGTATTATTATGTAACTTTAAAAAAGTTAGTCGAAAACTCCATCCATTCTTTGACAAAAACTATTAAGTCAAGTATAATTAAACTTAGTTAGTAACTTGTTTAACAAGTGAATACTCCCCCCTGGCCAAGAACTAAAACTTATTTTTGGATAAATGGTCGTAAGTTAAGGGACGTTAAATAATGGACGGTGAAACGCCACAGTCCTATTAGAGTAGCCTTATAGCCTCCAAACTGTTAAAACTATGCGTCCTGTTGTTTAACAAAAAGACAATGGCTGCAACAGTCATCCAAAGTAGTAGCAGCCTGTGAGATGTCAACCCGCCGAGGAGCTATGGCTCGGCGGGAAACCCAGTCCCTTTAGGCCGGGGAGGATGTCAACATTTTTAGTGCTAGAGTATGAACAAGCACCTGAGGACAGTAAAAGCAATAAAAGCAAAAAAATATTTAATGAAATTTTTGGCCTAAGACATGATGGATTATAAACAAGCTGGTGTTAATGTTGAAGCTGGTCGTGAATTTATTAATAAGATTCGCAATTTGGTTATTAGTACCCACCGGCCAGAAGTTTTAGGAAGCTTAGGCGGGTTTAGTGGATTCTTTGCTTTACCAAGTGGTTACAAAGAGCCTGTTTTAGTTTCTGGTACTGATGGTGTAGGTACAAAATTAAAACTTGCAAATACTCTAAATTGTCATCATACCGTTGGTATTGATTTGGTTGCTATGTGTGTCAATGATGTGTTAACATCAGGAGCGGAACCTCTATTTTTTTTGGATTATTTGGCAACAGGAAAATTAAATCAACAACAGTTAACGGAAGTGGTTGCTGGTATTGCACAAGGATGTCGTTTAGCGGGGTGTGCTTTAATTGGGGGGGAAACTGCTGAAATGCCTGGTTTTTATTCTTCTGGTGAATATGATTTGGCTGGTTTCTCTGTAGGAATTGTAGAAAAAAGTTTGATTTTGGATGGGTCTCAGGTAAAAGTAGGTGATCTGGCACTTGGATTAGAAAGTAGTGGAATTCATAGTAATGGTTTTAGTTTGGTGAGAAAGGTTATTGATGAATGCAATATTTCTCTACAAGATAGACTAAATTTTTTGGAGCCAAACAGTTTGGGAGAAGCATTATTAACTCCAACCAAAATTTATGTCAAGGAAATTTTAGCAGCACAAAAATGTGGCTTAGATATTCATGGTATGGCTCATATTACTGGGGGTGGTTTACCAGAAAATTTACCTCGTTGTTTGCCAGAGGGAATGTCTATTGATATAGACAGGAATAGTTGGGAAGTTCCTCCTATTTTTAGGTGGATATCTGAAGTTGGTAATGTGAATGAAGAGGTGATGTTTAATACTTTTAATATGGGGATTGGTTTTGTAGTTTTGGTATCACCGGATCAGGCAAAAATGGCAATTAATTGGTTTGCTTCTCAGGGAATAAAGGCTTATTGTTTTGGTGAAGTACATTAGTTTTTGATAAGACTTGAAAAAGATTTAGGAGGTGAAATTTTATTGCACTTTTGATATATTAAAAAAGACTGAATTACAATTATTTGTAATGAAACAAAGTCAAGAGAAAAAGGATTTTTCGGGAGTAGGGAACCCACCCCTAACATCTCCCAGGATGAGAAGTAGGGACGTTTTGCTACGGGACATGAAACGCATTTTTGTTATGCAACGTCCCTACAGAAGAACGGGAAATTGGTAGAGGAGGTAGAGCAGGATATATTTGTCCCTTGATGTTTCTGCCATTCACACTTACCTAACTTATTTTTTATTTTTTTTTAATAGTTTTGCTTACCTAACCCCAAGAAACAAAGTTTGTAATGAAAACTCATAAATTAGAACTCCATAAGATAACAGCTCTAAGTTTAATACTGGGCACATTAGCTGTAACTCCCGCTAACTCTCAACCCATAACTCCGGCCAATGACGGGACCAAAACTACTGTCACTCCACAGGGACAACAATTTAATATCGAAGGTGGGACTCGCAGTGGGGCAAATCTCTTTCACAGTTTTGACAAATTTAATGTCAATTCTGACCAAACAGCTAATTTCCAGACTACTTCAG